>CAZQGA010000208.1:0-4787 GCA_964592735.1 uncultured Chromatiaceae bacterium
CGACCAGGGAATGGTACAGGTTCCAGGCCCACTCGAACGACAGCCGGGGATCCGGATGCAGGCCACGGTAGGCCTCATAGGCCTGGCAGACACACTGTGCGACAGCGACGCGGTCGATGTCTGTCATGCGCCGCACCCGGCCCCCCGTATCGAGTTCGCAGGCGCCGCAGAGCAGGAACAGGTCTGCCAGCACGGTCGCCTCCAGTTGTCGCGGGGTCGAATTGACGAATTGCTGGATGCGCTTGGGTGATTTGCCCCGGTGGCGACGTACCGTGGCGGCCTCTGCGCTCTTGAAATAGGTGTCGTAGATCTTGCGGATGCGGTCTTCGCTGAAGCCCGTGCAGGCGCGGATGGTACCCGTCCGGGCTTCATGCCGGATCATCCGGACAGCCAGGTTGAACTTGTCGAGCTCGGCTGAATAGCGATGGTCGGTGATGCGCATCGTGAATTCCTCCGTTGTCTGCGGAAAGGGCTCGGGCAGCCCGAACCCGGTGGTTTTTGCCATATATGGGAAAATTTTCCCATATACGGTAAATATACTACCTCCCTGCAGCATGATCGGGAGGAGGGGCCAAATGCCGCGTGAAGCACCGGATAGGCATTTCTACGCCGAAATGCGTGATTTGAACCTTGAGTTCCTCACCCTGGTGGCCCGCTGCCGGCCGCGCCCGGGAGCAGGCCTGTTTGGACTGGATGCTGCCGTGATGGGGTCTCTCGGCCACCTCAGTGCAGCCCAGTTCGAAGCCATTGCCGCGACGCCCTGCCTGCTGGCCAGCTTCCGGGCGCTGCCGCGCCATGGCCTGTCGCAGGTGGCTGAGCCACCCCTGGCTGATGATCCGGCCTGGGGTGGAGATACCCGGGTCTTTGCGGCCGGCCTGCTGACCTACCTCTGGCAGATCGCCGGGCGTGACCGGCTGCAGGCCGCCCTCTGTGCGGGGCTGCAGGCCGAAGCGTCGGCGACCGGGTTGCGGTTCCGGGACATTCCGGGCTGCGCCAGTCGCGCACTGCTGAACCTCGAGGCGCGGTTCTGCCGCCAGGCGCGGTTCTGGCCGGATCTGGTGCGAGCCGCGCGGGAGGGGGAGCCCAGGCGGCTCGAACTGCTGCGGCTCACCGCCCTCCAGCTCGCCGTGGCGGAAGCCGGCAGCGTACGCCAGCCGTCGGCCGTACCCATCCGCGGTGCCGCTGCCTGCTGAGGGGGCAGGCTGGCGTCACCGGCGTGCCTGTGCACAATGCGCGCCATGCCCGCGCTTGCCGTCCGCAACCTCGTCAAGACCTACCCCAATGGCGTGCAAGCGCTGCGCGGCGTGGATCTGGACGTGGCGCAGGGCGATTTTTTTGCGCTGCTCGGCCCCAATGGGGCGGGCAAGACCACCCTGATCGGCATCATCACCTCGCTGGTCACGAAGACTTCCGGGGAGGTGCGCGTATTCGACCACAGCATCGACACGGAACTGGAACTCGCCAAGTCGTCCATCGGCGTGGTGCCCCAGGAGATCAACATCAACTACTGGGACTCGGTCATCAACATCGTGACCACCCAGGCAGGCTTCTACGGCATGCGGCCGCAGGAGGCGCAACAGCGTGCCGGGGAGTGCCTGAAGCAGCTGCAGCTCTGGGATCGGCGCCACGATGTGGGCCGCAATCTTTCCGGTGGCATGAAGCGCCGCCTGATGATCGCCCGGGCGCTGATGCACCGGCCGAAGCTCCTGATCCTCGACGAGCCAACGGCAGGGGTGGACATCGAGATTCGCCGTTCCATGTGGGAATTCCTGCGGGAGATCAACGAGGCGGGCACTACCATCATCCTCACCACGCATTATCTCGAGGAGGCGGAGATGCTCTGCCGCCATGTGGCGATCATCGACCACGGGCGCATCGTCGAGCAGGACGAGATGACCAACATCCTGCGCAAGCTGCAGTCGGAGACCTTCGTGCTGAACCTGCGCGAAGCCGTGGCGGCTGTGCCGGCGCTCGCGGGCTATGCCGTCCGGCGGATAAGCGACCACAAGATCGAACTCGAGGTTACCCGGGGCCATGACCTCAATGGCGCCTTCGCTGCCCTCTCCACCGCGGGGCTTCATGTCACGAGCATGCGCAACAAGGCCAACCGGCTCGAGGAGCTTTTCATCAGGCTGACGGCGCGCGGGTCGGGGGTGCCGGGAGACCGGCAGGCATGAGCGTAGGAACGCAGCTGACCGCCCTGCTCACCCTGGTCCGCAAGGAGTGCAACCGGGTGTTCCGCATCTGGCTGCAGACCATCCTGCCGCCGGCCATGACCACGGGGCTGTATTTCCTGATCTTCGGCAACCTGATCGGGCGGCGCATCGGCCAGATGGACGGCTACGACTATGCCCAGTACATCGCTCCGGGCCTGATCATGATGCAGGTCATCACCAATTCCTACGGCAATGTGGTGTCGTCGTTCTTCGCGGCAAAGATGCAGCGGCATCTGGAGGAGATGCTGGTGGCGCCCATGGCGAGTTGGACCATCATCCTCGGGCATGCCGCCGGTGGGGTGGTGCGCGGGCTGGCGGTGGCTGCGGCCGTCACGGTGGTGGCGCTGTTCTTCACGCGCCTGCATGTGGCCCACCTGCTGGTGACACTCTCGGTGGTGGTGCTCACCGCGTTCGTGTTCTCGCTCGGCGGACTCATCAACGCCATCCTCGCCAAAAACTTCGATGATGTTTCCATCATCCCGTCCTTCGTGCTGGCACCGCTGTCTTACCTCGGTGGCGTGTTCTATTCCATCGCGCTCCTGCCTGAATTTGCCCAGTACCTCTCGCGTCTCAACCCGATACTCTACATGGTCAATGCCTTTCGCTACGGCATGCTCGGGGTGTCGGATATCGATCTTGGCCTCGCCTACGCCATCATCCTGGCGTTCGCGGCCGCGCTTTTTGCCGTCTGCATGCTGTTGATGCGCCGCGGTACGGGCATCCGCAGCTGACGGGATTTCCCCCCGTCTCCATTTGTGGCCGCTGCGCCTGGCATCTGATCCTGCCTGCAGCGTGGCTTGCGCAGCTAGTCCCGGGTGAGGATGAACTGCCGGCCAGCCTGGCTCAGTACGACACCCTCGCGCGTGATTTCATCCAGCCGGGGTCCCTCGGCGAGTTGCTCGCCCTCGGTGTACTTGCGGGTGTTGATGAACACGAACCGCGCTGTGGAATCTGCCGTGTACACATGGATGTCGAGGTGCAGGGCCGGCAGGCTGATCGCACCGCTGGCGGTGAGCTCTGCTGCGGTCGGCAGCCCCTCCCTGATTACTTCTGCTGTGCCGGGCATTGCCGGGGTGCCTATCGCGTCCGGTGGCGTGAAGGTCTCCGCTGGTCTCCCGCCCGGGGTTTCAATGGCCGGCATGTCGGCTGTGGTGGCGTAGGCGGCATCGCTGTCGTCTGGCATCCCGGCAACGAGGTCCGGTGGCATCGGCTGGCTGGCTGGTGCGGTGGCAACAGCCGCGGTCTCGGGAACCGGGGGCGGGGCCGTGGGTGATCCGGCAGGCCGGCGCAGGAATACCACGGCGATGGCCACCAGATTGGCCGCCAGAACGATGACCAGGAGCCGGATCCAGGTCGCCTGCCGTGACACCGGTGGGCGGTAACCTGCCTCGATGAGGCCGGGTCCGGTCTGCCGCTGCCGCTCGGTCTCGCTCTTGCGCAGGGCGTCGAGGATGAAGGACATGACCCGCGACCCTCAGTTGACCTGTGCCAGGCGGGGTGTCCCGGTGGCACCGAGCTCCGCGATGATGGCTATTTGTGTCTGGTGACTCACCAGTCCGTCGGCGTTGAGGTGGCGCTCACGCTGGTACTGCTTCACGCGTGTCTCCAGGGTCTCGTCGTAGAGTTCCGATTGCATGGGTGCGATGGGTTCGCCCTGGATCGTGGCAAGGCTGGCACGCAGCCAGCGGATGTCGGGATCGCGCATGCCGGGTGCGAAGGTTTTCACGTCGTGCGTTTGCGGCCGCCAGAGCAGTTCGTATTCACCCTGCCAGAAGTCGGCGATGTCACTGGCAGCGACATGATAGTCATGGCCGGCGATGCTCAGGCTCCCGGCGGTATCGTCCAATGCGGTGAGTACGGCCTGGTGTTCGATACCCTTGCGGCTGCGCAGGGTGAGGATCACCGGTGTATTCAGTGCAGTGACTTCATCGAGCGTGCCGTGCTGGTACAGGCAGCGCAGGCCGCTGGCTTCGGCCTGCTGGCAGGCGCCGCTCGGCCCCGGGGAAAACCGCGCATTCCAGAGCGCGAAGAGCCGAGCGTAGGCCGTATCCGCGTCGCCGCCCACGGGCAGGCTGTCGAGGATGCTTCCCAGCGAATCGAGGGCATCATCGCGCTCGATGGCGCCGGCAGCCGGGGCCGGGCCGGTCACTGTCGTCGGTGCCGCAGCGCCGTCACCCCGGTTGCCGAGCCACCAGCCGGCGGTCAGCAGCAGCGCTGCGCCCGCTGCCGGCAGCACAAGGAGGCCGAGCCGGCGCAGCCAGGACGGCAATGCCACCCAGGGCCGGTCGTATACCTCGGCTGCTGCCCGCCTGACGATGGCAGGCGTCACCTGGCTTGATTCCACCGTGAAGGCCCCGAGCAGGGCCCGATCGGCAATGACGTTGATCATGCGCGGGATGCCGCGGCCGAGGCGGTAGATCTCACGGCGCGCGCCACCGGCGAAGATCCGCCCGACGCCTCCGGCAACCTTCACGCGGTGGTCGATGTAGGCTTCCGCCTCATCGCGTGACAGGGGTTCGAGGTGATAGCGACCGGTGATGCGCTGGGCAAGCTGGCGCATGTCGTTGCGGG
>CAZQGA010000209.1:0-4756 GCA_964592735.1 uncultured Chromatiaceae bacterium
TGGCTGCCCATGCCGGGGACTCCGGCAACGGTATTCGCGCCCCTCGCCTATGAATATCCGGTGGACCGGCTGGTCCTCGGTGCCAAGTTCCATCACCGCCTGGACCAGGCGCACGCACTGGGCGAACTGCTGGCCGCTGCGCTGGCAGCCCGGCTGGCTGGCCCGGCCACGACCGGTCGCCCCGACGTGCTGCTGCCCGTGCCCCTGCATCCGCGCCGGCTGGCCGAGCGCGGCTACAACCAGGCTCTCGAACTCGCCAGGCCGGTGGCCGGGCAGCTCGGCCTCCGGCTGGCACCTCGCCTGGCTCTGCGCCGGCGCCCGACGCTGGCGCAGTCCGGCCTGAGCCGCGCCGCGCGCCGGCGCAACCTTCGCGATGCCTTCGTGGCGCGGGACTGTGCGGGTCTGCATGTCGCCGTGCTCGATGACGTCATTACCACCGGGAGTACGGTTGCCGCGCTGGCCCGTGCGCTGCGCCGGGCGGGTGCGGCGCAGGTCGATGTGTGGGCCGTGGCGCGGGCGCTCTGAGGCCGGTCAGAGCGGCCGGAAGGTGTAGTCGAGGACGATCCCCGCAAAGACGGCGGCGCCCACCCAGTGGCTGTGGAGGAAGGCCTGGAAACAGCGTCCGGGGTCACGATCGCCAATCAGGCGGCGTTCCTGGAGCATCAATATCCCCGCGACCAGCAGCGACCCGAAGTACCAGGGACCGAGCCCTGCCATCTGCCCGGCCAGCGCCAGCGCGAGTACCAGGACGATCATGAGCAGACTGACGATGAACACATCGGCGCTGCCGAAGAGGATGGCGGTGGATTTCACGCCCACCTTGAGGTCGTCGGCACGGTCTGCCATCGCGTACATCGTGTCGTAAATCAGTGCCCAGATGATGACGGCAAGCCAGAGCAGCCAGGCGAGGCGGGGCAGCGCACCCGTCTGCGCGGCGAAGGTCATGGGGACGGCCCAGCCGAAGGCGGCGCCGAGCACCAGCTGGGGGGCGGCGATGATGCGCTTCATGAACGGATAGGCCACGGTCAGCAGCGCGCCCACCACCGCCAGCGCCTGCGACAGGCGATTGAGTTGCAGGACCAGCGCCACGGCGACGAGTGAGAGTGCGACAAACAGCCCGAGGGCTTCCTGGGGCGCCACCCGTCCGGCAGCCAGCGGCCGTTCGCGGGTGCGCTCGACGTGCGGGTCGAGATCGCGGTCGGCCCAGTCGTTGATGACGCAACCGGCCGAGCGCATCACGACCACGCCGAGCACGATGACGTTGAACGCCAGCGGCTGCGGCCGGCCGTCGCCGGCGATCCACAGCGCCCAGAGCGCCGGCCAGAGCAGCAGCCAGATGCCGATTGGCCGGTCCAGGCGCATGAGCCTTGCGTACTGGCGCAGGCTCTCGCCGATGGAGCTGTGGGGAATGGCGCGACGGGCAGGCTGGGACGGCGGCATGGGCAAGATCATACGTTGCCGTAGCGGGCGGCGTCGCCGATCCAGCGACGGATCAGCGGCTCGACCAGCGCCGGGCTCGCGGCAAGCAACTCGCGCCCGAGATCCTGCACCAGCGGGGCTAGGTCGGCGTCACGCAGCAGGTCTGCCACGCGCAGTTGCATCAGGCCGGTCTGGCGCGTGCCGAGAACCTCGCCTGGCCCGCGCAGTTCGAGATCCTTCTGCGCCACGACGAAGCCATCGTTGGTCTCGCGCATAACCTCCAGGCGCTGGCGTGCCATTTCCGTGAGCGGCGCCAGATAGAGCAGCACGCAATGGCTGGCCGCCGTCCCGCGCCCGACGCGGCCGCGGAGCTGGTGGAGCTGGGCGAGTCCCATGCGCTCGGCGTTCTCGATGATCATCAGCGTCGCCTCGGGTACATCAACGCCGACCTCGATGACCGTCGTCGCCACCAGCACCTGCAACTGGCCGGTGGCGAAGGCGCGCATCACGGCATCCTTGTCCTCTGCCTTCATGCGGCCGTGCACGAGGCCCACGGCCAGTTCCGGCAGAGCCTCGCACAACATCGCATGGGTCGATTCGGCGGCCTGGGAATCCAGCTCTTCGGAGTCCTCGATCAGCGGGCAGACCCAGTAGGCGCGATTGCCGGCACGTACGGCCTCGCGCACCCGGGCAACCACCTCGCCGCGCCGCCGCTCGGGCAGTGCGATGGTCTGCACCGGCTGGCGTCCCGGGGGCAGGTCACGGATCACGGAGCTGTCGAGATCCGCGTACATCGTCATGGCGAGCGTGCGCGGGATCGGGGTGGCCGTCATCACCAGCTGGTGCGGACGCGTGCTGCCGGCGGCGCCCTTTTGCATGAGTGCCAGCCGCTGGTGGACGCCAAAGCGGTGCTGCTCGTCGACGATCATCAGGGCGAGGCGGTGGTAACTGACCTCTTCCTGGAACAGCGCATGCGTGCCGATGATGACCTGTGCGCTGCCGCTGGCGATCGCCTCGCTGGTCTGCCGGCGCTCGCGGCGGCCGAGGCTGCCGCTCAGCCATGCGACAGTCACCCCGAGCGGTGCAAGCCAGCGTGTGAAGCTGCGCCGGTGCTGTTCGGTGAGCAGCTCCGTCGGTGCGAGGATGGCGGCCTGGTGGCCGTTCTCCACGGCGCGCAGGGCGGCAGCAGCCGCGACGACGGTCTTGCCGCAGCCCACATCGCCCTGCACCAGCCGCATCATCGGATGGGGCCGGGTGAGATCCGCATCGATGGCGGCGAGCGCTTCGCGCTGGCCGGCGGTCAGCTTGAAGCCGAGGCTTGCAAGAAAGCGCCCGTGCAGGTCACCGCGTGGCGCCAGTGGCAGGGCGGTTTCGGCGTTGCTGCGTTCGCGCAGGCGGCGCAGGCTCAGGTGGTGCGCCAGCATTTCCTCCAGGGCAAGACGGCGCTGCGCGCGGTGGCGGCCGGCGGCGAGGCGGGCGAGGTCGGCGCCGGGTGGTGGGCGGTGCAGGAACAGCAGGGCCTCGTGCAGTCCGGGCAGGGTGCTGTCGGGTGGAAGCCGGTCGGCAAGCCAGTCCGGCAGCCGTGCCAGTTCACCCTCGAGCGCCTGGTCCACGAGTTTGCGCAGGCGGAACTGCTGCAGCCCGTCCGTGGCCGGGTAGACCGGCGTCAATGCCTGTTCGAGGCGGAGGTGCTCACCGGCGTCGAGGAGCTGGTATTCGGGATGGACCATCTCGGGGCCGGCAGGGCCGGTACGCACCTCGCCGTAGCAGAGCAGGCGCTGGCCGCGGGCGAGCTTCTCCTGCTGTGCCTTGCTGAAATAGAAGAAACGCAGGGTGAGCATGCCGGTGCCGTCGCCGATACGGCAGAGCAGGCTGCGGCGGCGGCGGTACACCACCTCGGTGAGGGCCACTTCGCCCGCCACGACCACCCGGCTGCCTGTTGCCGCAGCGCCGATGGCTGTCAGCCGTGTGCGATCTTCATAGCGCTGGGGGAGGAGGAAGAGCAGGTCAGCCGCACGGGTCACGCCCAGGCGTGCGAGCTTGTCCACCAGCGCTGGGCCCACGCCGTGCAGGGTGGTGAGTTCGCCGGGAATCGTGGCCGGCCGCGCCATGCCGCGACCGGCTCAACCGGCAAGGATTGCGTCGGCTTCCACTGCGGCGCCCTTCGGCAGGGCGGACACGCCGATGGCAGCGCGTGCCGGGAAGGGCTGCGGGAAGTACTCCGCCATGATTTCGTTCACGGCTGCGAAGTGGCCGAGGTCGGTGAGGTACACGGTGAGCTTCACGGCGCTGTCGAGGCCGAGCCCGGCAGCCGTGGCGACCGCAGCGAGGTTGCGGAACACCTGGTGGATCTGCGCGCGGATATCACCCGCCACCATCTGCCCGGTGGCCGGGTCGAGCGGGATCTGGCCGGAGAGGTAGACCGTGCCGCCGACCCGGATGGCCTGCGAATAGGCGCCGATGGCTGCGGGCGCCTTGTCTGTGCTGATGACCTGCTTGCTCATGAAAAGCCTCGGGCTGGATGTCACTGCCGGGAAGTGGCGCCCATGATCGGGCATTCAGCGCCGCCGCACCATGCTCAGGCGCAGGTGCGGGTGACCTTTTTCACCACCGGCATGTGGCGCAGCCGCCGGATCACGCTGGCAAGCTGCTTGCGATCGCGCACGAGAATGGTGAAGACCAGTGCCGCGGTGTCCTCGAGCCGGTCGTCCACCGATACCTGTTCGATGTTGCCGCCGGTGTCACCGATGCGGGCGGCGACATCCGCCAGCACACCGGGCTTGTTGTCCACGTCCACCCGGATCTCCGAGGGGAAATCGCGGTCGATGCCTGCCTCCCAGGTCACCGGGATCCACTTGTGGGGCTGCTTGCGGTACTCGCTGAGGTTGCCACAGCTGGTGCGGTGGATGACGACCCCGCGCCCGGCGCTGAGGTAGCCCATGATCTGGTCGCCGGGGATGGGCCGGCAGCAGCGTGCATAGCTCACCACCAGCCCTTCGGTACCGGCAATGATGATGGGCGAGGGTTTGGCCGGGGTGGCAGCCGGTTCACCTGCGGGAGCCGCATCCGTTTCGATGCCCTCCTGGAGCAGCACCTTCGCCACGACCGGTGCGAGGCGTTCGCCCAGACCGATCTGCTCGAAAAGGTCATTCGTGCCGGCAAGGTGGAGTTCATCGAGAAGCTTCTGCATCTGTTCCCGGCCTATCTTGCGCAACGCCGAGCGGAAGTCACGCAGGGACTGGTCGAGCAGGCGCCGGCCGAGTTCCCGGGCCTCGCTCTGCTGCAGGTTCTTCAGGAACTGGCGGATGGCGGCCCGGGCCTTGGCCGAGACCACGAA
>CAZQGA010000210.1:0-4665 GCA_964592735.1 uncultured Chromatiaceae bacterium
CAGGTGCGAACGAGAATGCATGGCGCTGCACGAAGTCGGTACCGATGACGACCAGCAGCCAGGCGATGATGATGCTGCCCTCACCGAGACCACGGCTCTGCAGGCGCAGCGGTGGCGCTGAATAGCCAAGCCCGGCCAGCAGCCCCGCGGCACCGATCCAGGCCAGGCCCGGCGCACTGAGCGCCGCCAGCCAGAGCCCCATGGGGACAACCAGCGCGAGCAGCGCGTAGCCGAAGCGGCCGGTACCGTGCTCGGAGAGCAGCCCGTCCTGGATGCAGCGGCTGCCCCCCGTGAAGGGGGCGACGCGGCCGGTATTGAGCACATCACAACCCGAGCGTGAGTCGTAATAGTCGTTGACCACGTTGGCGCCGGCGTGGGCGAGCAGCGCGGCGAACAGGGTCAGTACCGCCGGGACGGCGGCGAGGTGCTTGCTGGCAGCGAACGCCGTCGCCAGGCCAAGCAGCACACCGATCAGCGTGACGACGAGGAAGCCCGGGCGCGTTGCGACGAAATAACGCAGCAAGGACCTGGCAGCTTAATGCTTGTCGTGGCGGCGCAGGCGGCGGCGCTTCTCCACCTGCCGCTGGGTCAGTACGTTGCGCCGGCCAACGAAGGGGTTACGCCCGGTGCGCAGTTCCAGGCGGACGGGCGTGCCGGTCAGCTTGAAGGCACGCCGGAACTGGTTGACGAGGTAGCGGCGGTAACTGTCGGGCAGCAACTCGGTCTGGTTGCCGTGCACGACGATCAGGGGTGGGCGGCGCCCGCCCTGGTGGGCGTAGGTGAGCCTGACGCGGTGCCGGCGCACCATGGGCGGCGGATATGTGGCCACCACCTGCTCCAGGACACGCGTGAGCTCCGGCGTGGACAACTCGGCCCGCGCGGCGGCGGCCGCCCGTGCGGCACCCCGAAAAAGATCGACCGTATTGCTCCCGTGCAGCGCCGAGACGTGGTGTATCTCGACGAAATCGAGGAACGGCAGGGCATGCTCATAACCATGCATGAACTTGCGCCGCTCGCTGTCGGTCATGCCATCCCACTTGTTGACGCCGACGGTGAGCGCACGTCCGCGCTCGAGCACCAGGCCGATGAGCGAGACGTCCTGTTCGGTCACGCCCTCGCGTGCATCGAGCAGAATGATGACGGCATCGGCCTCGTCGACCGCCTGCAGCGTCTTGGCGATACTGAACTTTTCGATGGCTTCGGTGACGCGGGCCCGACGGCGCACGCCCGCGGTATCCACCAGTGTGTAGGGGATGCCCTCCAGTTCGAAGGGCACACGCACTGCGTCACGGGTCGTGCCGGGTTCGTCGCGGGTGACCAGACGGTCCTCGCGCAGCAGGCGGTTGATCAGCGTGGACTTGCCGACGTTCGGCCGTCCCACCACGGCGATCTGCAGGCCCTCCGGTGCAGGACGGCTGTCTGCGTCATCGGTGGCAGGCGGGCAGCGTGCGAGTGCCGCAGCGAGCAGTTCGCGCACCCCATGGCCACGGCTCGCCGAGACCGCGATCGGCTCATCAAAGCCCAGCTCCCAGAACTCACTGACGAAGGTCGCCGCCTCCCGCCCCTCGACCTTGTTCACCGCCAGCGCCACCGGCTTGCCCGTGCGGCGCAGCAGTGCCGCTACATAGCGGTCCTCGCTGGCGAGGCCCGCTTGCCCGTCGACCAGCATCACGACGACGTCGGCCTCCGCCACAGCCAGCTCCACCTGCGCATGCATGAGCGACGTCATTTCGTCACCGCCCTCGCTGAGGCCACCGGTATCGATGACCACGGCGGGTGGCAACGGGCCTGCGGTATAGCCGTAGAGACGGTCCCGGGTCAGCCCGGGATAGTCGGCCACCAGGGCGTCGCGCGTGCCGGTCAGGCGGTTGAACAACGTCGACTTGCCGACGTTGGCACGACCGACCAGGGCGAGGACGGGGATCAGGAGCTACTTCTCCCGCGGTGATGTGGCATCGCGAAAGGCCACGAGATCGCCGCCGTCGGTAAGCACGTAGAGCGTATCGCCCACCACCAGCGGCGCCGAGGTGATGCGCTGCGAGCCGGCGCGCACGCGTGCCACCGGCTCACCGCTGGCGGCATCGAAGAAGTGCACATAGCCCTCGAAATCACCAGCCACGACGGTACTGGCAAACGGCGTCGGTGCCGTGAGATCGCGGAAAGCAAGGTCGCTGCGCCGCCAGCGCTCGCGGCCACTGGCCCGCTCCACGGCCAGCAAATCACCTGTATCCCCCGAGGCATAGAGGTTGTTCAGGTCGGCCCCAATGCCGCTGTAGCTGGAGAATTCGAGGCTCCAGAGGATCTGGCCGGATTCCCGTGTCAGGGAGACCAGCCGGCCCTGGTAGCCCACCGCATAGACGTCCTCGCCAATGACAGCGATGGTTGCGTTGATGTCGGCAAGCCGCTCGACTTCCGTACGCCCGGATGGTGGCTCGACGAGCACATCCCAGACGACCGAGCCGTCATTGATGTCGTAAGCGGCCACACGACCATTGTCGAAACCACAGAGCACGAGACTGTTGTCCACTACCGGCGAACCGGTACCGCGCACCGAGAGCCGCGGCATCGTCTGCTGGACGAACCACAGCTCCTGGCCGTCAGTGAGGCTCAGCGCGATGAGTTTGCCATCGACGGTGCGCACATAGGCGGCCTTCGGACCCACGGCCGGCGCGGCCAGTACCTCGCTCGCCACGTTGACGCGCCACTGCTCACTGCCGTCATCACTCGCCAGGGACACGACCCAGCCATCGCTCGAGCCGACGACGACATGATCAGCACCCACGCCGGGTCCACCCGCCAGCGGCAGGCCGGTCTTCATGCGCCACAGGCGCTTGCCGCGGGCGGCATCGAAGGCAGTCACACGGCCATCATTGTCCGCGGCATAGATGCGGCTGCCATCACTGGCCGGAACCAGGCCCAGACGCAGGATCCGGTTGCCGTCGCCGACACCACTGCTCCAGGCCTCGCGGATCTTCAGCGTCGGCTTGAAATCAGCCAGCTCGGCCGGCTTGCGCGGGTTATCGTCGTCCTTGCCAAACCAGCTGCAGCCCTGCAGCAGCACCGTCAGGATCAGAAGGGCACCGGCGGCACGCATCAGTGCACTGCGCCGCTCAACCGTGGTCATCGCCAGCCCGCTTGCCATCGTCTGGCGCCTAATTTGCCGGCGCTGCAGGCGCCGCGTTGCTGAGGGCTACTCCAGCCGGCCCGCCCCCGCTGACCTCCTCGAGCTTGGCACGCACAAGGCCCGGATCCACGATCGCACTGTCGTCGGCCGCGAGCGCCTGCTGATACTCCTGCGTGGCCTCGGCATTCCTGCCCATCGCGTAGTAAGCATCACCGCGCACCTCGTGATAGCGCGGTGCCAGGGCTGAACCCCCTGGCGGCACCAGCACCTTGAGCGCCTCGTCGTATTTTTCCTCCTGGATCAGCAGCCGGCCGAGGCGCAGCCGTGCCACCTCGGCGATCTCCCGGCTCTTCGCTCCGTCCGTCACCTGACGCAGATAGGCGATGGCCTCGTCAGGCTTGCCCTGGTCGATGCTGGTGCGTGCCAGCAGCAGGTATGCCATGTCGAGATACGGGGTGGACTGGTAATCGGCCGCCAGCTGTTTTGCCAGCTCGTCGACACGCGAACTGCGGCCAGCCTGCACGGCTGCCTGCATGTCGGCGTAAACCGCCGAGGCTTCCTCTGCCTTGTGCGTGTTGTAGCCCGTGTACTGCCGGTAACCGAACAGGCCCGCGAGCCCGAGGACCAGGCCAGCCAGAAGATACCAACCGTTGTCACTCAGCCAGTTGCGCACATGGTCGGCGCGTTGTTGGTCAGTCAGGTTGTCGTCCATGGCGCTCCATCCATGCTCAATCGTTACCGAGGTCATCCAGGAACGGCACCAGCGCTGCCAACGCTGCATCCTGTCCAATGGTCTGTTGCACGCCCTCGCGGCGCAGCCCCTTCACGCCAACAGTGCCGGCAGCCGCCTCATCCTCGCCGAGGATGAGGGCCACGGCTGCACCACTCGCATCCGCACGGCGCATCTGTGCCTTGAAACCGCCGCCGCCGCAGTTCATCTCCAGGCGCAGGTCCGGCCGGCCATCACGCAGATTCTCCGCCAGCTGCAGCGCGGCCGCCACGGCTCCCTCGCCCACGGCGACCAGGTAAACCTGCGGCGCCGTACTGCGGGCCTTCCTGCCACTCACCCGGAACAGCTCGATGAGCCGCTCCAGGCCAATGGCACAGCCGATGGCAGGCGTCGGGCTGCCACCGAGTTCGCCCACCAGCCCATCGTAACGCCCACCGGCACACACAGCGCCCTGGGCACCCAGCTGGTCCGTCACCCACTCAAATACGGTGCGGTTGTAGTAGTCGAGCCCGCGCACCAGGCGCGGGTTCAACCGGAACGAGACGCCAGCCGCATCCAGCAACGCCTGCACGCAGGCAAAGTGTGCCGCGGAGTCGGCATCAAGATACCCGGTGATCAGTGGCGCAGCAGCAATGATCCCCTGCATGGCCGGGTTCTTGCTGTCGAGGATGCGCATGGGGTTGCGCTCCAGCCGCCGCCGGCTGTCTTCATCGAGCTGGTCGAGGTGACCGCGGAAGTAGGCGGTCAGAGCCTCACGGTAGCGCGCACGGCCCTCCGGCATGCCGATGGAATTCAGCTGCAGCTCGAGGTG
>CAZQGA010000211.1:0-4659 GCA_964592735.1 uncultured Chromatiaceae bacterium
CGTCGGCATCTACAACCGGCTGGTCGTGGGGCGCAATGCGGCCAGGAATGCTTTTGCGCAGATCGACGTGCAGCTCACCCGCCGTCATGACCTGGTGCCGAATCTGGTGGAGGTTGCCAGGGGCTACCTGCAACATGAACGTGTGACACTCGATGCCGTCATCCGCGCACGCAACCAGGCTGCTGACGGCCTGAAGGCTGCAGCAGCAAATCCCGCCGGTGCAGGGGTAATGACGGCCCTGGCGAATGCCGAGAATCAGCTGACCGGTACCCTGGGACGATTGTTTGCGCTGGTCGAGGCTTATCCGGACCTCAAGGCAGACCAGAGCATGATGCAGCTGGCCGAGGAGCTGACCTCCACGGAAAACAAGGTTGCCTTCGCCCGCCAGGCGTTCAACGACGCCGTCATGGGCTATAACAACACGCGCGAGGTCTTTCCGAACAACTTCATCGCCGGGAACTTCGCCTTCCATCCGATGCAGTTGCTGGAGATTGCAGAACCGGCGCAGCGTGAGGTGCCGAAGATCAGCTTCGGCTGACGCAGGCGGTACCTGCGCGCATGGATTTCTGGGCCAGACAGGCTGCTGTCCGCCAGCGCAGCCGCTGGCTCGTGGCAGCCTTCCTCGCCGCCGTGGTTGCGGTGATTGTTGCCATCAATTTCGTCGTGGTCGTATTCCTCGCGATATTCGACCGGCATGGACCAGCCCGGCTCAGTGGCGCGTGGCTGGCCGACCACCCGCAATCGGTCGTGACCACGACGTTCGTGGTGCTGGCGATCGTGAGCATTGCGAGCCTCTACAAGGTCATGGCGCTCAGCGCCGGCGGGGGCGTAGTAGCCCGCTCGCTCGGCGGCATGCGCATCCAGGCGGATACCACCGATTCGGGTGAGCGGCGGCTGCTGCATGTCGTCGAGGAGATGGCCATCGCATCGGGGCTGCCGGTGCCGGCTGTCTACGTCCTCGAACAGGAAGAGGGTATCAATGCATTCGCGGCCGGTTACACGCCGGTGGATGCCGCCATCACGGTCACGCGCGGGGCCCTCCTGCATCTCGACCGCGCGGAACTGCAGGGTGTGATCGGACATGAATTCAGCCACATCCTGAACGGCGACATGCGCCTGAACACACGGCTGATGGGCATGCTGTTCGGGCTGCTGGTGATCGCGCTCGCCGGCCGCATGGCATTCCGCCATGTTCCCCCGCGGAATGACGTGCGGGGGCGCAGCGGCTTGCTGGTCGTGGCGGGTCTCGCCGTTATGAGTGTTGGCTATGTCGGCGTGTTCGTCGGACGACTCATCCAGGCTGCGGTGTCCCGGCAGCTGGAATTCCTGGCCGACGCCTCGGCGGTGCAGTTCACGCGGGATCCGGCCGGCCTGCGTGATGCGCTGGTCAAGATCGGCAGTGTCGGGAGTTCGCGCCTGGCGCACCCGGCAGCGGAGGAAGTCGCGCACATGCTGTTTGCGCCGGGGATGACGCGCTGGTTTGCAACCCACCCACCGCTGGCCGCGCGCATCCGGGCGCTCGATGCTTGCTTTGATCCCGCCGTGCTCGCCAGGCTGCGCCTGGAAGTGCGGCCTCAGCCGCTCGGCATCGTGCGCGTGCAGGCAGAGGATGGCCTGCGCCATGACCGGCAACCGCCCGCTGCGCAGGGTGGATCGCAACTGGCGCTCGATCCCGGGACGCTGGCACGTCGCGTCGCCAATCCTGGGCCCGCCGAAATCGTGCATGCGCGGGCACTGCGTGAGGCCTTGCCGGAAGGGTGGCTCACCAGTGACGACCAGACGTGGCAGGCAACGGCCTTGTTGCTGGCGATGGTGCTCGATCCGGCCCCGCGCGCCCGCAACGCACAGTTGAAGCAGGTCGAGGCGGCGTTCGGGACGGCACTCGATGACGCGCTTGCGGTCCAGGAAGGGCGGCTGCGGACGGTACCGGTTGAGCGACGTCTGGCACTCCTCGGCCGGATCGTGCCGAACCTGCAGCGACAGCCACCCGCCGTGCGCCAGCGCATCCTCGATGTGCTGGCAGCGCTCTCACGTGCCGATGGCGTGATCAGTGTCTTTGAATATGCGCTGGGCGCACTCGCGCGTACCTACCTGGACGAGTCGCTGGCGCCACGCCGCAGGGCGCGTGCTGTCCGGCTCGACGCCGCCACCGCGGAAGTGCAAATTCTCTTTGCGACGCTTGCGGTACACGGCCATGCCGGCGAGGCTGCGGCGCAGGAGGCCTTCCAGCGGGGCATTGCCCGCCTTGGCCTGCGACAGCCCTTGCGCTACCGCAACCAGCCGGGCTGGGCGGCCGGACTCGACCGTGCCCTGCGCTGCCTGGACGGGCTCGCGCCGGCCGACAAGGCCCGCCTCGTGGAAGCCCTCGGCGCCACTGTCGTCCACGATGGCAGGGTCACCGTGGCCGAAGGCGAGTTGCTGCGGGCGACCTGTGCGGTATTGCATTGTCCACTGCCGCCGCTGTCATCGGGCGGGGACAGCGCCGCCACCACCCGATGACAACAGGGCAGCGTCGCTGTGCGGCTGCCCGGTCAGGCCTGAGAGGCTTCGACCTGGCGCCTTCGAAGTGCCGACGTCAATAGCGCGCCACGGCGGGGTCGACTTCTGTTGACCAGGCGTCGATGCCACCAGCAAGGTTGTGGACGTTGTGGAAGCCACGGCTGCGCAGGTATTCGGCGGCTTGCTGGCTGCGGCCGCCTGTGTGGCAGTAGAACACCACCATGGCATCACGCGGCAGCGCATCGAGCATGTGGTCCGTGGCCTCACCCCAGGGCTGCGAACCGGCGATGGATGCCCTGTCGCGTTCCTCCGGGCCACGCACGTCGATGAGCTGCAAGGGCTCGCCGGCGTCCAGCCTGGCCTTGAGTGTCGTGACGCTCATCTGTAGCACGGGTGGCGGTGCGTTGGGGTTGTCAAAACGGAAGCGACTGCCCTGCAGGTTTTCTTCCATGACGATCCGCAGGCCATCGGCGCGCGCGGCAGTCCAGGGGTCCATGTAGAGGTCGATGCCGGCGGCCGTGGTGCAGAGGTCCTGCGGGCCAACCGGCCCGAGGGCAAGCTGATGCTGCCAGCGGGCATCGATGCGCAGGTGGACGACGACGCCCTCACGCTGCTCCAGTGCGCCGCGCATCATTGCGATGGCCTCGGCAGAGGCATCGACACGGGGTGTGGTTTCACCCGGGGCGCTGACGCCCAGTACCTCGGCCAGTTCACCGGAGGCGAACATCTCCGCCACGATGTCACTGCCGCCGATGAGTTCTCCGCCCACATAGAGCTGTGGAATGGTTGGCCAGTTGCTGAACGCCTTGATGCCTTCGCGGATTTCCGGGTGCTCCAGCACGTTGATGTCGACGTACCCGGGCAACAGCATGTCCAGGGCAGCCACAGTTTTGGCCGAGAACCCGCATTGTGGTTGCTCGCGCTGGCCTTTCATGAAAAGCACTACGCGATTGTTGCGCAATACGTCCTCGATGATCTCGCGGGTCTGGGCATCCATGGGGCTGCTCGCTGTGTCTGGCTATTGAACGCTGAAGCTTTCGCCACAGCCGCACTGGCCGGTGGCATTGGGATTGCGGAAGGCAAATTTTTCGTTGAGGCCCTCGCGCACATAATCAATCTCGGCGCCATCGAGGATCGGCAGGCACTCGGATGCCACCACCAGGTTGACGCCGGAAGATTCGATCACCACGTCGCCGGCGCTGACAGCCTCGGCGAAGTCAACGGTGTAGGTCAGCCCGGAGCAGCCAGTCTTGCGAACGCCCACGCGCAGGCCAACGGCACCGGCGTTGCGGGCGAGATGGTCGCGTACCCGGCGGGCCGCGGTTTCAGTGAGACGGATGGTCATGGCGGGGACGTGGTTTCGGCTCAAAACTAATCGTGCATGTTACCCGAGATTGGGGTGGTCCTGAAATTGTCAATCAATGGCCGCTCCGATAGGATCAACGCATGCGCAGGCAGAAGTTGAGCGCCGAGCGGCGCGTGGCAGAGCTGGCGCTGCAGCTCGGCAGGGCGGCCTACGGGGAGTCCTCGGCGGCCAGCCTGACGCCTGCCCAGTGGATGGCGCTGCGGTTTTTCGGTCGTGCCAACCGCTTCTCGCGGACGGTCTCCGCCTTTGCCGAGTTCCATTCGACGACGCGGGGAACTGCCTCGCAGACCGTCAAGAGCCTGGTGGGGCAGGGCTTTCTGACCCGTACAAGATGCCTGCGGGATGGTCGCAGCGCCACCTTCAATCTCACCGACAGGGGGCGTCGCCAGTTGGCCGGCGATCCGTTTGAGGCGGTGGTGCGGGCCGTCACGACCCTCAGCCCTTCGCAGCGCGACCGGACCGCAAGCGGACTGCGCCTGATCCTGCAGAAATTATCAGTCGACCGGGAGCGCCCGGCCCTCGGCATGTGCACGCTCTGCGGCTACCTGACAGGCGGTGCTGAGCGTGGGTTCAGCTGCCGGCTGATGCAGGAACCGCTGGCGCCAGCGGAGCTCGAACAGCTTTGCGTCCACTGCCTGGAAGGCAACAGCCGCCCTGGGGGGGAGCGTCCGGCTGGACGCTAGACCGTAAACGACGATCCGCAGCCGCAGGTCGTGGCGGCATTGGGATTGCGGATGATGAAGCGCGCGCCCTCGAGGTCTTCCTTGTAATCTATCTCCGCACCGGCGAGGTAC
>CAZQGA010000212.1:0-4601 GCA_964592735.1 uncultured Chromatiaceae bacterium
GATGGATTCCATCGCCTTGGCCGTGCCGAGGGCAGTGGTCCGGTCCACGAAATCCTGGGGTTCGACCCGGGCGGCCAGCACGGCGACACCGGGCTGGCCGCCCGGGCCCATCGGCCCCGCCGCCGGCCTGCCGGCGCCCGGTGGTGCTCCCGGCGGCGGGCCGCCAGTTGCGCCAGGCTGGCCCGGGCCAGTTGCCGGCTTGCCGCCACAGGCGGCGAGGGCGAGAAAAGCGGTCGTCAGGAGGGCAAGGCCAGTCCTGGATGCGTCAGTGGTGAGGATCGGCGGCAAAACGGGAGGCCTTTGTCGGGAATGGCAGGGTGAGCCGCTCAGCGTACCGTAGAGCAGGGGCGGCAGTCACCCGGACCCGGTCCAGAACCAGGTCCCGGGTTGAGGTGTCTGGCGAGGCCCGTGCGCAATGGCTCGCGGTTCGGTGTCAGCCCCCGGGCAGGGGCCGGGTCAGGTTCTCCGGTTTGCCGGCCGTCACCAGCACGTCGTCCTCGATGCGGATGCCGCCATACTTCATGAGCGCTGCGATGCGCTTCCAGTCCACGCGGCTGCCGGCCGCGCTGCTGCGCAGGCCCTCGAGCAGGGAGCCGATGAAATACAGGCCCGGCTCGATGGTCACCACCTGGCCAGGTTCCAGGGTACGCAGGAAGCGCAGGCGCGGGAAATCGGCCGGGGCGGCAAGGGCAACGCCGGATTCATCGGCCATGTGACCGCCGACGTCATGCACCTGCAGGCCCAGCAGGTGCCCCAGCCCGTGGGGCAGGAAGGCAAACGTCACCCCTTCGCGCACCATGTCTTCCGGTGCCATGTGCACCAGTCCCCAGCGCTCGAGCAGGCCACCCAGCCCCAGGTGCATGCGCCGGTGCAGGTTTGCAAAGGCGGTGCCCGGGCGTACGGCGGCGCAGAGTTCCTGCTGGAACGCATCCATGTCCGCGAGCATTGCAGCGTACTCATCATTGCGCCAGGCGTAGCTGCGGGTGATGTCGCAGGCGTAGCCGTTGAACGCACAGCCGGCGTCGATCAGCAGGCTGTGGGTCTCGCTGGGCTGGCGGACCTGCCGGTCGCGGTGCTGGTAGTGCAGCGTCGCACCATGCTCGTTCAGCGCGACGATGGCGCCATAGGGCAGTTCCGGTTCTGTTTGTTGGCAGCCGGCAAGGAACGCAGCGAGGATCTCGTACTCGGTGGCACCTGCGCGGAATGCGCGCTCGGCAGCCCGATGCCCGGGTGCGGCGATGGCCACGGCCGCCCGCATGCAGGCGAGCTCCCAGGCTGTTTTCACCGCCCGGTGGTAGTGCAGGTGGTTGACGACCGTCGCCGGGTTGCGTGCGGCCTCCGGTGCCATGTTCTGCCACTGCGCATCCGGGCCGAGCAACGCCAGGCGTGGTCCCAGCGCGGGCAGTTCCCCCGCCAATTCGCCAGGCTTGTGGATCACGCGCAGGTCGAACTCCCGGGCGATTTCCCCGGGTGGAAGCGCCGGGGGCTGATGCCAGTAATCCTCCGGCTGGTGCACGACCAGCACCGGGCGCCGTCCGGGCTGGAAGATGATTGCGGAGCCGGGGTGCTCCTGCAGCGGCACCCACTGCAGAAAATGTGCAGCGGCCACGAAGGGATGCGCCTGGTCGTCAGCGAAGCGATATTCGAGCATGCCGCTGCCGGCCACGATGGCGTCGAAGCCGCCACGCTCTGCGGCCGCGGCGTAGCGTCGGCTGATCTCGGCCAGATGTGCGTTGTAGCCGGAATTCGCGGCGGAAATGCTGAAAACCGGGTTCATGCTCGGGCATGATAGCGCGCAGGATGCGTCCGGGCGCCATTCCCGGCTGTGCATGAAGCATGAAAAAAGAAATCGTCCTCACCGGCATCACGACCACAGGCACACCGCACCTGGGCAACTACGTCGGCGCCATCCGGCCCGCGGTGGCTGCCAGCAGGCGCGACGACGTGCAGTCCGTCTATTTCCTCGCCGACCTGCACGCGCTGGTGAAGGCCCAGGACCCCGATGCCGTGCACCGTTCCAGCCTTGAGGTGGCTGCCACCTGGCTCGCCCTCGGGCTCGACACGGACAAGGCGTTGTTCTACCGGCAGTCCGATGTACCGGAAATCTCCGAGCTCAACTGGATCCTGATGTCGGTGACTGCCAAGGGGCTGATGAACCGTGCCCATGCCTACAAGGCTGCGGTACAGGCGAATGAGGAGACCGGCTCGCCCGATCCCGACCGCGGCATCACCATGGCGCTCTTCTGTTACCCCATCCTGATGGCTGCCGACATCCTCATGTTCCGCGCCAGCTGGGTGCCCGTCGGCCAGGACCAGAAGCAGCACGTCGAGATGGCCCGCGATATCGCCCAGCGCTTCAATCATCACTACGGTGAACACTTCGTGCTGCCCGAGGCGGACATCGGTGCGGACACCGCCATCCTGCAGGGCCTCGATGGCCGCAAGATGAGCAAGAGCTACGACAACACCATCCCGCTTTTCGCCCCGTCGAAGCAATTGCGCAAGCTCGTCATGCGCATCAAGACCAACTCGCTGGAGCCCGGCCAGCCGAAGGAGACCGAGGGCTCGACGCTGTTCGAGATCTACCGTGCCTTCGCGACACCGGCACAGGCCGGAGAGATGAAGCGCCGTTTTGCCGAAGGCATCGGCTGGGGCCAGGTCAAGGAGGAACTCTTCGGGCACCTCGATACGCAGCTTTCCGGTCCGCGGGCCGAGTATGAGCGGTTGATGGCGGCACCAGGCCATGTCGAGGCGGTGCTCCAGGCCGGGGCGCTACGGGCACGGGCCATTGCGGCGCCGTTGCTGGCGGCGGTGCGCCGGGCGGTTGGCATCCGCCCGCTGGGGACTGCCGGGTCCCGGCCGGCCAGCTGAGCGGCAATTTTCTCCGCTCTGCCCACGCGGGCGCGTATCAATGCCCACGAAAAAACGCTATATTGATCTGGTTTTAATGCCTGACAGGGGGCTGTTATGCGGATGTTGAAGTTGCTGGCGGCGGGTGCCGCTGTATTTCTGCTGGCGGGTTGTGGTGGCGGTGGCCAGCCGGCCGGCCAGGCCCAGATGGACAAGGCTGCGGAGACCGCACAGAAGGCGGCCGACCAGGCCGGACAGGCGGTTGAGGATGCCGGCACTGCCGTCGAGGCCGCTGGTGCGGCTGTGGGCGATGCTGCCGATGCTGCCGGCCAGGCTGCTGGCGCGGCTGCCGACGCGGCAGGTGCCGCTGCTGATGCAGCAGGTGCCGCTGCGGCCGATGCTGCGGGCGCCGTCAAAGAGGCTGTCCAGCCGCAGGAGTAAGCGGCGAGCGGTTTTCCTGGCCAGTGCGGCGTCCAGCACGCCGGGATCAGGCCAGGGCACGTTCACGAAGAGGCCGGGATCGCAAGATCCCGGCCTTTTTGTTTGGGGCTGACAGCGGGTTCAGGCAGCGTGGCTGCGGGCCAGTACCGGTGCGAGGAAGCGCCCGGTATGGGAGCGCGGATCCTGTGCCACGGCCTCAGGGGTGCCGCTGGCCACCACCTCGCCGCCGCCATCTCCTCCCTCGGGCCCGAGGTCGATGATCCAGTCGGCGGTCTTGACGACGTCGAGGTTGTGCTCGATCACCACCACCGTGTTGCCCTGGTCGCGCAGCCGCAGCAGCACGGCAAGCAGTTGTGCAACGTCGTGGAAATGCAGGCCGGTGGTGGGCTCATCGAGGATGTAGAGCGTCTTGCTGGTGGCGCGCTTGGACAGTTCGCGGGCGAGCTTGACCCGCTGCGCTTCGCCGCCGGACAGCGTCGTCGCGTTCTGGCCGAGCTTGAGGTAACCAAGGCCGACGTCGGCCAGTGTCTGCAGCTTCGTGGCGATGGCTGGCACGTTGGCAAAGAAACCGAGTGCCTCCTCGACGGTCATGCCGAGTGCTTCATCGATGCTGCGGCCCTTGTAGCGGATTTCCAGCGTCTCGCGGTTGTAGCGGCGCCCCTGACAGACGTCGCAGGGCACATAGACGTCAGCAAGGAAGTGCATCTCCACACGGATCACGCCATCGCCCTGGCAGGCTTCACAGCGGCCACCCTTGACGTTGAAGCTGAAGCGCCCCGCATCGTAACCGCGTGAACGGGCTTCCTGGGTGGCGGCATAGAGTTCGCGCATGGGCGTGAACAGCCCGGTGTAGGTGGCCGGGTTGGAGCGTGGCGTGCGCCCAATGGGACTCTGGTCGATATCGATGACACGGTCGAGGTGCTCGAGGCCGTCGATGCCGTCGCAGGGCGCGGCGTCCTGGGTGGATTTGTTGATCCACTCCGCAGTGCGCCGGTAAAGCGTGTCGTTCACCAGGGTGGACTTGCCCGAGCCGGATACCCCGGTGACGCAGGTCATCAGGCCGAGCGGGACTGTCACCGTGACGTTGCGCAGGTTGTTGCCGCGGGCGCCGCGCACGGTCAGCTTGAGCTGCGGATCCGGCGCCCGGCGCGCTGCCGGCACCGGGATGGCCAGCTGGCCGGACAGATACTGGCCGGTCAGCGAACGTGGTGCCTGCATGATCTGCGCGGGCGTGCCCTGGGCGATGACCTCACCGCCATGCGCACCGGCACCGGGGCCAAGGTCGATGACGTGATCGGCCGCGAGGATCG
>CAZQGA010000213.1:0-4594 GCA_964592735.1 uncultured Chromatiaceae bacterium
TGCAGCTGTACCGCCCGGTGCTCGACCAGTACCGCGAGCGCTACGACCACAGCCTCTACCTGAAGCAGCTGCCGAAGGACAAGCGCGACGCGTACCGCTATTTCCAGGAAAACGTGCGCTGGACCCACTTCTGGTGAGGCCTGCAGTGGCCGCCCGGGCAGCAAGGCGGCAGGGAGCCCGGACGACATGCGCCTGAAGGCACTTGGACGCTCCGGGCTGCGGGTTTCGGCTGTCGGCCTGGGCTGCATGAACTTCGGCGCGATGTGCGACGAAGATGCCGCCCGGGCCGTCGTCGATGCCGCGCTCGACAGTGGCATCAACTTCTTCGACGTCGCCGACATCTACGGCAACCCCCCGGGCGAGGCCGAGACGCTGCTCGGGCGGGTGCTCGGCGCACGTCGTCGTGAGGTCATCCTCGCCACCAAGTTCGGCGCCCGGCGCGCCGGCCGTGGTGGGGCCGCCCCGGGCGGTGGTTCCAGGGCTTTCATCATGCGTGCCGTCGAAGACAGCCTGCGTCGCCTCGGCACCGACTACATCGACCTCTACCAGCATCATTTCCCGGACCCAGGCACGCCCGTGGAGGAAACCCTGCGGGCGCTCGATGATCTCCTCACCCAGGGCAAGGTGCGCCACATCGGCTGCTCGAACTACAGCGGCGAACAGCTGAAGGCCGCCGCGCTCGCGGCACGCGCTGGACGCACGCACAGCTTCACCACCGCACAGAACCGCTACAGCCTGCTCCACCGCGACATCGAGCACGATCTGGTCCCGATCGCCCAGGCCCAGCAGGTCGGCATCCTGCCCTACTTTCCGCTGGAGAGCGGCCTGCTGACCGGCAAGTACCGGCCCGGTGAGCCACCACCTGCCGGCACGCGCTTCGGGAAGTGGAAAGGCGGCGGCGCCTTCGTGTCACCAGCACGCTGGGCCAGGATGGCGGCACTGGAGGACTACGGTACGAAGATCGGCCGTTCGCTGCTCGAGATCGCCATCGGCTGGCTGGCGGCGCAGCCCTTCGTCGCGAGCGTCATCGCCGGCGCCACCCGCCCGGAGCAGGCCCGCGCCAACGCGCAGGCGGCTGCCTGGGAGCCATCTGCCGAAGAACTCGCGCGCATCAGCGACATCGCCGCGCCGGCCTGATCCGGCGCCCATATCAGCGCCAGCGGCTATTGCTCATCCCCGCCAGGGCAGCAACGCACCCACCAGGGCGAGCCCGAGGGCCAACGGCACCACGACCGTGGCAACGCGCAAAAGCCGCCGCTGGACGGCCTCAAACCCCACACCCGGACATCCTTCCGCTTCGAGGTCGAGCGCACGCCGGGCCGGGCCCATGCAGCGCAGGACGAAATTGGCAACAAGCAGGGTGACGACCAGGGCAGCCAAGCCGGGCGCCACGGCCATGACGATGATCCCGATACCGCTGCCCACGGACATGCTCTCGCCCGGGTAGACCGCCCTGTGCACGACCCCCAGGCCCGCGACAGCAGCCCACCACAGCAGCAGCCACGGCAGCACGACCGCGGGAATGAGCAGCAGGTTCCAGGGACTACTGCGTCGCCTCGCCCGCTTGCGGGCCGCTGCGAAATAGTCAGCCGGAGACGGCATCCATCCTCCGAACGCACCGTTGCAAGACCCGGGCGGTGTGCGACCTGACCCGCGGGCGGTCAATATCCCACCAGGAACCCCACCGATCGAACAGGAGACATGCCTGTCATCATCGGCGACCCACAATGAGACCGGCACCGAGCGCCATCATGGCGAGCACGTGCCTGTTGGCTGGAGACCGCAGCACCTGTGTCGACACCCTCATGCCCAACGGGTACCGCTGGATACTGCCCGGGGATGGCCTCAGGGTTCACGCCAAACGATATCGTGGATTTCCGGGTCAGCCGCGAGTCAATCGCGCCGCCGGTCTTCCCTGGTACGGCGCTCACGCCGGGTCTGCGGCAGCAAGCCACCAAAGCGTGCAAAAGCGTCACGCCGCTCACTGCCTGTAACCCGCCGGTCGGCGTGGCGCACGAAACGGCAGTTGCAGCGCTTGCGGTCACAACCCACTACCGGCAACTGCGGGGCGCGCACGGCGAGATAACGCATCTCGGTCATGGCCAGCACCGCCTTGCAGGGGTCCGTATCCGCCGCACGGATCGACACCGCCGCGAAGGGATTGGCCGGGCGCATCACCTCCCGCTGCGGGATCACTGGCGCCGAGCCCGCACGCACAAGGTCACGCCGCCGCTGGAACTGCACCACCAGAAATGGCGTGATGGAACCGATGAGGACGCCCGCCAGGATCCACGCTACCGTACCCACTTTGCCATCTCCACAGTGACCCGGCGCCATACATAACCTGCGCCGCCCGTCGGCTGCCGTGCCCTGCCTCACAGACGCGGCCGCCTGCCGCCGGATTGCCCTGCGGTCTCAGCCAGCCGCCAGCGCACGCCACCAGGCAAGCACCAGCAGGACGAGGGCCGCCAGGGCACCGAGGATCTGCGCACGCGTATTCCCAGGGCGTACGTCCCCGTATCGCTGCAGGAGCGCTCCACCGGCCATGCCGGCTGCGAAGCCGGCGAGGTGGGCGAAGATATCGGTCTGCTCATCCCCCGTACCGATGAAGGCCAACAGCGCCACCGCCCCCACGACAGGTGACCAGCGCCGCGCCCAGCCAAGGGGCTGGCGCCGCGAATGACTCCAGACCACGGCAGCGACCAGGCCCAGTGCGGCAAACACCGCGGTGGATGCGCCGATGCTGCGGTGCTGGGCCAGTTGCACCCAGGCATTGCCCGCATTACCGAGGCCCGCCAGGGCGACGATACCCAGGGCTGCCACCCCTGAGCCGAGGTACTGCCCCGCCAGATAGGTGAAGAACGCACCGAAGACGATATTCCCGGTGATGTGGGCGATATCGCCGTGCAGGGTGAGCGCGGTGAGCGTGCGCCACCACTCCCCATCACGCACCCGGCCGGCCACCAGTTCCCCGGCGCTGAGCCAGTCCACCCCAAAGAGGCCGCCGACCTGCACTGCGTAAAGCAGGCTCAGCACCACCGTCCAGGCCACCGCCAGCGGTACGCCCCGTGCGGGCGGGATTGCCGCCGCATGCACCACCGTACGCACCGGGTTCTCACGCTGGTAGTGCCCCAGCTCCCGCCCGGCGCGGATGGCCAGGCCTGCCGGCACCATGAGGTGGCAGCCATCCGGCTGCTCGGTGACGTAGTGGGCGATGTCCATGGCCTTGAGGACCAGCGCCTGCTCCTCGCAGGGCCGGCGCGCAGGCGCACGGAACACACTCACCCAGTCGGCGGGATCCGACCCGTCTGGCAGCATGAATGAAGGCTCCGCGGCTCCGGCAGGAGTCCGTCTTTTACCGTCCGCCGCCGGGACGGGCAAGCAGGGGCGGGATCCGGCGACAGCCCCCGCAGATCACCCTCAGTGCAGGCGCGAACGCTCCCGCAGCAGGGCCGAGCGCAGCCGCTCGATCAGGTCGCGCTCGACATAGGGCTTGGTCAGGTAATCGGACACGTCGGCCCGCATGGCGCGCACCGCAGTGGGCACGTCGCCCAGCTTGGTGAGGATCACCGCCGGCGCCAGGATGTTGTCCTGGCGCAGCCGGGAGATCAGCTCCAGGCCCGTCATGCCGGGCAGTTCCACTTCGGCAATGACGGCACAGTTCTCCCCGCAGGCAGGAATCTCCCGCAACAGGGCTTCGCCGGAATGGTAGGTGCGGGTCTGGTAGCCCGTACGCTCGAGCAACGCCTTGAGATCAGCGGAATCACGCGGATCGCTGTCGACGACCAGAACGGTGTAATCGCTGGGAAGGAATTGCGTGCCCATACTCCGGTACCGGTGGCTGGACCCCGGGGCGGGCACAGCGACCTCCGCCTCGCCCGTTACTCTTTGAAGAGTATCGGGAAGCAGGCAAAACCGGCCTATACGGACAACTACCTAAGCGCCGGGATCCCGGGGCAGGATGCCGCTCAAAACACCTTCACGTCCGGAATGTTGAACAGCGATTTCCATTCCCGGGCAATGAGCAGGTCCATCAGCTCCGAGGCCTTGCCGTCCTGCTTCTTTTCCATCTCGAAGTGCAGGGTGGCCAGCGCCGCGTCGACCTCCGGGCCAAACAGGTAGCGCAGGTACTCCATGGGCACCCGGGGCTCGTCCTCACGCACGTCGCCGTCTGCATCGAAAGGTGGCGGCAGGATCGGCGGCACGTAGAAGACGTTCGGCTGGGTACCGAACTCCGGATGCAACGGCAGGGCCACCTTCCATTCATGCACCAGCTTCCAGATCGGCCCACCGACATCATCGACGAAGCCGACGAAGCGCAGTCGTCCAGGGCACTGGCGCGCACAGGCCGGGGCCACCCCCTGCTCGAGCCGTGGAAAGCAGAAAATGCACTTCTGCGACCGCCCGGTGACGAAATTGAAGTAGATCTTGTTGTACGGGCAGGCCTTGTTGCACTCGCGGAAGCCCTGGCACTTGTCCTGGTCGATCAGCACGATGCCATCCTGCTCGCGCTTGTAAATGGCCCGCACCGGGCAGGCTTCGAGGCAGGCCGGCTTCGTGCAGTGGTTGCACAGCCGCGGCAGGTAGAAGTGGT
>CAZQGA010000214.1:0-4581 GCA_964592735.1 uncultured Chromatiaceae bacterium
TCCATCACCGCCTTCACAAACATCGACGACCGTTTTGGCTTCGACCTTGCGGGCGGCGGCGGCATCGGGCTCGATACCGGCAACAACGGCCTGCTCATCGTCTCGGATTCACGCATGAATACCTGGAGCGAGGAACTGCAGCTGCTGGGTTCGGCCTTTGACCGGCGCCTCGACTGGCTGCTCGGTGCCTATGTCCTCAGTGAGGACGGCAAACAGAAATACGGTGGCCAGCTGACGCTGCCGGGGCCATTTCCCCTTTACGATTTCACCGAGCATTCCAGGACGCAGACCGACAGCTACGCCGTCTTCGCCGATGGCAGCTTCCACGTCACGGATCGCCTCGAGATCGTGGGCGGCCTGCGCTATACGGATGACCGGAAAAAATTCCACGATGCCTGCGCGGGCTCATCCTGCCTGCCCGCACCGGACAGCAGCTTGCAGGTCAGCAGGGACAAGTCGTTCAATGAGACCACCGTCAAGGCCGGCCTCAATTTCAAGGCCACCGAGGACAGCCTGCTCTACCTCAGCTTTGCCCAGGGCTTCCAGGCTGGCGGCTTCCAGACCCTGTGCCTCGGTAACATGGGCTGTGCCGGTGTCGTGTATGCACCACAGACCGTCGATTCCGTCGAAGCCGGCGTCAAAGCCGAACTTTTCGACCGGACATTGCGCCTGAACGCTGCGGCCTTCTATGCGATGTATGACGGGATCCAGCAGACGGCCGTGACACCCAATGGCCTCCCGCTGGTGAATGTCGGCGACATCGATGTCTACGGTCTCGAACTGGAAGCCACCTGGACGCCGACGGACACGTTGTCGATCTACGGTCACCTGGGCCTGCAGGACAGCAGTCACTACTCCCGCCTCAACCCTGGCGCCACGGCAGGCAAGGACTACGACCTGCCCTCCAACCCGCGGGTACAAGGCAAGATCGGCTTCAGTTACACAGTCGGGATCTCCGACCTGCTGGATTTCTTCTACGGCGCAGACCTCTATTACAGCGACGATTATTTCGCCACGGTGGACAACAGCCTGCGCATCGACAGCTTCACGCGCCTGAATGGCTACCTCGGCATCGGCCGGCCGGACCAGCGCTGGCAGGTGGTGTTGACCGGCCAGAACATCACCGACCGGGATGACAACGTCTCCGGGCTCTACATACCGATGGCGACCAACGTGCGCACCGTGCTGCCGCCGGCCGAGTACATGCTGACATTCAAGTACCGGTACTGAGTAAAGCCTGTCTGCCGGCGATCCCGGCACGCGGCTGCATCCCTCCCCACGCCGGCAGCAGCAGGCTGCCAGCCGGTATACTGGCGGCGGGCTGGAGGGTCTGCTGGCTTGGGAATGCATCCTGCAAGAGGAATGCGCCGGTGAGCCGTGCCGGGCGCCACCTGGTTGTGCTGGCCTGCGCCGCGGTACTGGCCGTAGCCGGTTGCCAGCCACCGGATGCCGTGACATCGGATGCCGATGTCATCGTCGTCGGCGCTGGCATTGCCGGGCTTGCCGCAGCGCTGGAAGCAGAAAGCCACGGCGCACAGGTGCTGCTCATCGAGGCAAACTCCGTCGCCGGTGGCCATGCCGTCAGGGCCGGCGGTTTCGCGCTGGTGGATACCCCGCTGCAACGTTCACGGGGCTACAGGGACTCACCCGACATCGCCTACCGCGACCTGATGGCCTGGGGCGAGGACGCCGACCCCTGGTGGCTGCGCTTTTACGTCGACAACTCCCTGAACGAGGTCCATGACTGGCTGGCCGGCATGGGCGTGAAATTCACCGTGGTGCTGCCCGCGCCACAGGCGAGTGTGCCCCGCTTCCATTTCACACGCGGCGCCGCAGTCAATGCCGTCGTGCCCATGACCAGCGCAGCACTGCACCGGCCGCGCATCGAATTCCTCTGGAACACCGAAGTCACCGAACTCCTGCGGCGGGACGGACAAATCGTCGGTGTACGCACCGAGCGCAGCCGTACCAGCGGCCGGCGTCTGTACTACGCACCTGCGGTGATCCTCGCCACCGGAGGCTACCAGAGCAACCTGGAGCTGGTCCGCCGCAACTGGCGGCAGGATCTGCCGGCACCCACACGCCTGCTGATCGGCTCCGGCCAGCACGCCACCGGCAGCGGCCTGCAACTGGTTGAACCATTCGGTGCGGCACTGACCCGCATGGATCACCAGGTCACCCTCGTCGATGGCCTGCCCGATCCGCGCGACCCCGGCCACGGCCTGCTCACGCAAAACCCCGCTGCCATCTGGGTCGACGCCACGGGCCGGCGCTTCACCAACGAAGCTGCACCGAGCAAGGTCACACAGCGCGCAGTGCTGCGCCAGTCACCCGCCACCCACTGGCTGGTGTTCGATGCCACCGGCGCCAGGCGCCTGACCGTCCGGGGTGCAGCCTGGCTGTCGGAGCCGGGAATCCAGGGCGAGATCCTCGACAACCCCGCGCTGGTGAAGAAAGCCGACAGCATTGCTGCCCTGGCCGAGGCCACCGGGCTGCCACCCGAGGCGCTGGAGGAGACGGTTCGCCGCTTCAACCGCTTCGTTGACCAGGGTATCGACACGGACTTTGGCCGCATCGGCCCAGGCATGGCGGACCCCCCGCCACCCGCCCTTCGCCAGCCACCGTTCTATTCCGTGCAGCTCTTCCCCATGACACGCAAGAGCATGGGGGGACTGGCCATCGACCACGAGGCCCGTGTCCTCGGCGGTGCCGGCCAGATCATTCGCGGCCTGTTCGCTGCAGGTGAGGTCACCGGTATCGCCGGCATCAATGGCAGCTACGGAGGTGAGGGAACCTTCCTGGGCCCCAGCGTGCTGATCGGGCGGGTTGCCGGCCGCAGCGCTGTCGCCCTCGCCCTGGGTGCGCAAGCCCTGGGTTCACAGGTGGCGCAGGCACAGCCTCCTGCCACGGCCCCGGCCACCACCCCGCCCATCGCACCAGCTCCCAGGCCGCAGGCGACTGACCTGCCTGCCCTCCTGGCGCAACAGCGGCGGGGTTACTGGCATTTTGGCGTTTCCCACGCCCTCGTCGTCGAGCGCAACGCCACCTGCGAAGGCTGCCACAAAAGCGCCTGGCCACCGGGCCCCGCCCAGACGCGCGAACAACGTCTCGTGCAACTCGAAAGCTGCACACGCTGCCACTGAGCCCGGCCTGCCTGCCGGATCCTCAGCGGGCAAAGGCAGCCTGCACCACCGCTTCAGCGGCATCCAGCTGGTTCGTCAGCGATTCTGCGGCCGCCATCTGGCTCTCGGCGCGCAACTGGTTGTGCTCGCTGGCAGAAGCAAACTTACCCGCGTTCCAGCCGAAGTAGCTCTCGTTGAGTGCATCGGCACAGAAACGTGCTGCCAGCTCGATGTAGATCGTGCGTGTTGCGGACACGAGGCTGCGCCACTCTGCCTCCGTGACGAAACCGGCAGCCTCCCCGGCATAGCCGGACACCGCGGCACGGAACAGCTCCAGCGAGAAGAAGGCACGCGCCCCGTCTTCGCCCGCCGGGTTGCACCAGGAGCGGAAAGCGTCACCCAGCTCCAGCGGCAGCTGCATCCAGGCGAGCGTATCGAGGTCCACCAGGCAGATGGCTTGCGCACCATCGCGGGAGAACAGGATGTTACCGACCTTCGGATCACCATGGACGATGCGCGGCGGCACGGGCAGCAAGGCAGGCAGGCCATCAGCAGCAGCCAGGATGCGCCGGGCCAGCGGCTCTACCGCGGCATACCGGCGGTGCTCCTGATGTTGCAACAACGCCTCACGCAGCTTGCCGAGGTGGCGTGCGGCATCGTGCACCCCGGGGCGTTCGCTGCAGAAGCGATGGTCGAGGTCGCCCACGGCGCGATGGAAACACGCCAGAATCCGGCCTGCCTCACGAGCCTGGCTGGCACTCTCCAGGCGTTCGAGGCCCACACCCTCCACCCAGGTCAGGGCACGCCATACGGCGCCACCCTCCTCGACCCAGAGCGCGCCGTCCAGGGTGTGCAACAGCCGCGGCGTCATCAGCCCGCGGGTCGCCAGGTGGCGCGTCACGGTGTCGATGTCGACATTGATCCCGGGTGAAAAAACCGGATGCAGCCGCTGCAGGACAAACCGCCCGCCGGGCCCGTCCACGGCGAAGGTCTGATTGATGAGGCCGGCACCGAGCGGCGCCACCGGGCTGCCAGCAGCACCAAAGGCCGCCAGCACAGGATCCAGGTTCTCATTGGGCGCTGCAGCAGGACTCATGATGTCGAAACCTGACTTCCTTGACAGTGCCAGCCCGGCCCCCGGAGACTATGTGCCATGGATACCAATACCATCGATGGCGCCCCGGGACCGGTCTTCACGGATGCGGCAGCCGCCAAGGTTTCGACCCTGATCCGCGACGAAGGCAACCCCAACCTCAAGCTGCGGGTGTTCATCTCCGGCGGTGGCTGCTCGGGGTTCCAGTACGGGTTCACTTTCGATGAAAACTCCGAAGACGGCGACGTGCACGTGGAAAACCAGGGCGTCACGCTCCTGGTGGATCCGATGAGCATCCAGTACCTCGCGGGTGCGGAGATAGATTACAAGGAAGACCTTGCGTGCAGAAAAAGGCGATGAAAACGA
>CAZQGA010000215.1:0-4501 GCA_964592735.1 uncultured Chromatiaceae bacterium
CGAACAGCGTGTGGGCGTCCACGGTGTAGGCGTGGAACAGGTCGTACTGCATGCGCCCGACGATGCGCCCGAAGGCCGGGATGTAGCGCCCCAGCACCCCGTACAGGTTCATGCGCCGCAACCCGTGGGTGACGCCCTCCGGGGCGAGCAGGATCTGCAGGAACAGCCGGTGGTTGCGCGGATCCTGGCGGAACTCGTCATCGATGAGGTAGAGGCTGCGCTGGAGCAGGCCGACCGTGGTGGCGCTCACGCCCTTGATTTGCGGATGCTGCTGGCCGAGCAGGAAGAGTTCGAGGATGGCCGCTGGCTGGCGCTCGAAGACTGTTTCGTCCACGACCTGCAGGAAGCCGTTTTTGACCTGGAAGCGCTCGTTGAGCGGCTCGGCCTCCACGTCTGGATTCATCAGGATCGCCTCCTGGAAGAGCTGCAGCAGCATCTCGTTCAGGCGGCTCAGGTCCATGACCGTGCGGTAGTAGCGCTGCATGAGCTGCTCCACCGCCAGCATGTAGGTGGCGTCCTGGTAGCCAAACAGGCGGGCGATCTGTGCCTGGTAATCGAACAGCAGGCGATCTTCCTTGCGGCCGGTGAGGGCGTGCAGCGCGAAGCGCAGGCGCCAGATGAAGTCCCGCCCCTGGCGCAGCAGTCGCAGCTGGCCGATCGTCAGGAAGCCGTGGGAGACGAGTGCCTCGAGGTCACCAGTGCCAAAATGGCGGTGCGCCACCCACACGATCATGTTGATGTCGCGCAGCCCGCCCGGGCTGCCCTTGATGTTCGGCTCGAGGTTATAGGCCGTGTCGTCATAGCGCGCGTGACGGGCCTGCTGCTCCTTGAGTTTGGCCTCGAAGAAGCTGCGTGCCGGCCAGACCCCTGGCGGCGCACAGGCCGCCTGCATGCGGCGGAAAAGCGCCTCCGGGCCGAGCAGCCAGCGTGCTTCCATGAGGGTGGTCGCCGTGGTGAGATCGCGGCGGCACTCCTCGTGGCATTCAGCCACGGTACGGGTGCTGTGCCCCACCTGCAGGCCGATGTCCCAGAGCAGGGCGAGGAAGGCGGACACCGGCTCGCGGGCATCGCGCTTCTCGCGGTCGGGCAGCAGCACCAGCAGGTCCACGTCGGAGCAGGGGTGCAGTTCGGCGCGGCCGTAGCCGCCCACCGCAGCCAGCACGGCATCGGGCAGTTGCGGCCCGCAGGTGCGATCCCAGACGGCGCGGATCACGCGATCCACCACCGCAGCCTGGTCTGCCACCAGTTGCGTCGCAGCTTCGCCGGCGAGGAAGCGGTCGACCAGGGCGCCATTGGCGCCCTGCAGGACATCACGGATCTTCGCCACCGCGGTGCCGGCCGCTGCCAGCTCCGTATCGATGCGTGCCCAGTCCAGGGTGTTACCGGCGCCGGCAAGGAAGCGCTGGCCGAGCGCTGCGCCCGCCGCCAGCTGTGGCGGTATCGCACCGGCCTCGGGGGTGGAGGGCGCTGGCGTGCTCACGACCGGTCAGCCGCCCCCAGCGTCAGGACTTCGCAGCCGCCCGCAGTGACCAGGATCGTGTGTTCCCACTGGGCTGACAGCGAGTGGTCCTTCGTGACCACGGTCCAGCCGTCAGGCAGCAGTCGCACGTGGCGTGCGCCAGCATTGATCATCGGTTCGATGGTGAAGGTCATGCCCTCGAGCAATTCGATGCCGGTGCCCTGGCGGCCGTAATGCAGGACTTGCGGATCTTCATGGAAGACCCGGCCAATGCCGTGGCCGCAGTACTCACGCACGACCGAAAAGCCGTTGGCTTCGGTGAAGGCTTGTACGGCATGGCCGATGTCGCCAAGTTGCGCACCCGCGCGCACGGCGCGGATGCCGGCCCACATGGCCTCGAAGGCCACCTGCATGAGGCGGGCACCCTGCACCGTGGGCTTGCCCACCGTAAACATCCGGCTGCTGTCCCCGTGGAAGCCGTCCTTGATGACGGTGATATCGACATTGACGATGTCGCCCTGGCGCAGCTTGCGGTCACCGGGGATGCCGTGGCACACCACGTGGTTGACCGAGGTACAGATCGACTTCGGGAAGCCGCGGTAGTTGAGTGGTGCCGGGATCGCGTGCTGCATGCTGACGATGTGGTCGTGGCAGATGCGGTCGAGTTCATCGGTGCTGATGCCGGGCTGGACGTGGGGTTCGATCATGTCGAGCACGTCGGCGGTGAGGCGCCCGGCAATGCGCATGAGTTGCTGCTCCTCGGGCGTCTTGATGCTGATGTTCATCGGGTCGTGTCCTGGGCTGCACGGGGGGTGCCGGTGCGGCGGCTGGGGGCCGCTGGCCGGCCGGACCAGGGCGTTTTATTGCCGGGGGCCGCGTCCGGCAGCCATGCGGGTTGGGCTGCGGGCCAGCGGCTCGTGCCGGGTGCCAGAGCCGGGCGCGTTGTTGCTGGATGGCGGTTATGGTATAAAGCGCGCGCCTTGCAGGCAACGAAATCCACACATGTGTCGACACGTACGGCCGGGTGCCTTGCTCAGCAATGAGCGGGTTGCCGCTACGGGGCACATGGAGGCCAAACCCGACCAAGGAGCAAACGTGGCAGAAGTCAGCATGCGCCAGATGCTGGAGGCCGGTGTTCACTTCGGACACCAGACCCGGTACTGGAACCCCAAGATGGCGCCGTTCATTTTTGGCGCCCGTAACAACATCCACATCATCAACCTGGAGCACACCGTCCCGCTGTTCCACAAGGCCTGTGGCTTTGTGAGAAACCTGGCGGCCGATGGCGGCACCATCCTCTTCGTCGGCACCAAGCGTTCGGCACGGGACTCCGTCAAGGCCCAGGCCGAACGGTGCGGCATGCCCTATGTCAGCCATCGCTGGCTCGGTGGCATGTTGACCAATTTCAAGACGATCAAGCAGTCGATCAAGCGCCTGGAGACCCTGCAGCAGATGCAGGCCGATGGCTCTGCCGGGCGGCTGACGAAGAAGGAAGTCCTCACGCTGCAGCGTGAGCAGGTCAAGCTGGAGCGCAGCCTGGGCGGCATCAGGACGCTGACCGGCCTGCCCGATGCCATTTTTGTAGTCGATGTGGGCCATGAAAGCATTGCCGTGCACGAGGCACGCGTCCTCGGCATTCCGGTGGTGGGTGTGGTGGACACGAACTGCTCACCTGACCAGGTCGACTATGTGATCCCCGGCAACGACGATGCCATGCGGGCCGCCGAGCTGTATGCCATCGGCCTGGCTGATGCCGTGCTCGAAGGCCGGGTTGCCATGCCGGCGTTGCCGGCGGGTGAGGATGACTTCGTCGAGCTTGATGCCGAGGGCAAGCCGAAGTCGCAGCCCGGTGCCCGGCGTGCGGCGCCGGCGCGCAAGGCGCCGCGTGGCGGCAAGGCGGCAGAGGGTGCCAGGCCGGCTGCGCGTCGTCCGCGGGCAAAACCTGCGCCGGGAGCCACCGATGATGCGGCGCCTGCTGCGGCGGATGGTGATGACGGGGACGCGGCATGAGCATTTCGGCAAGCACCGTCAAGGAACTGCGCGAGCGGACCGGTGCCGGCATGATGGAATGCAAGGGCGCACTGGTCGAGGCCAACGGTGACATTGAGGCGGCACTGGAAATTCTGCGCACCCGCGGCCAGGCCAAGGCAGACAAGAAGGCTGGCCGCATTGCTGCCGAGGGCCGCATTGAGCTGGCGCTGGATGCTGCCGGGTGCCGTGGCGTCGTCATGGAGGTCAACTGTGAGACCGACTTCGTGGCGCGTGATGCCAGCTTCCTGGCCTTTGCGGCGGAGGCTGCCGCACTGGCACTCGCCCGGGCGCCTGCCGATCTGGAGGCGCTGATGCAGCTGCCTCGTGCTGCCGGTGGGTCGCTGGAGGATCTGCGCAAGGAGTTGGTGGCCAAGATCGGCGAGAACATCAACATCCGGCGTTTTGAGGTGCTGACGGCTGTCGGGCAGTTCGGCAGCTATCTGCACGGCACGCGTATCGGCGTGCTGGTGGACGTCGAGGGCGGCGACGAAGATCTGCGGCGGGATCTGGCGATGCACGTGGCAGCGAGCCGTCCGCAGTGCGTGTCACCGGATGAGGTTCCAGCCGAGCTGATGGAGCGCGAGCGGCGCATCCTCACCGAGCAGGCAGGGGCCGAAGGCAAGCCTGCCGAGATCATCGCCAAGATGGTGGACGGGCGCCTGCGCAAGTTCATCAACGAGGTGACGTTGCTCGGCCAGCCCTTTGTGAAGGATCCCGACACGAGTGTCGGCAAGCTGGTGCAATCGCATAAAGCCACGGTCAAGCGCTTTGTGCGCCTGGAGGTTGGTGAGGGCATCGAGAAGAAGGCGGCGAATTTCGCCGAGGAAGTGCGCGCGCAGCTTGAAGCCCACGCCTGATGCCGGGCAGCACTGTGTGGCGGCGCACGCATGGCCTGCGCTGGCCAGTTGCCGCTGCTGCTGTGGCAGAATATCCACGACCCCGCCCGAGCGGGGTTCTTTTTGTGTAAAGGATCGGCAGGGGTCATGACGGAACCGCAGGGGAAGTTTGGCC
>CAZQGA010000216.1:0-4491 GCA_964592735.1 uncultured Chromatiaceae bacterium
CGTCTGGAACAGGCCGCCGCCTTCCCGGATGCGGCTGGACCTGCTGTCCGGCGTGATTTGCAACGGGTGTCGGCATGGGCGCAACGGACGCGATCGGGTGACATTGCCGAGGTCGAGGCGGTGCCAGAGGACTCACCGGTCTGGCCGCTGGTGACCTCGACGGCGGAGAACTGCCTCGGCGGCCGATGCCCGGATTTCGATGGCTGTCATGTCGTGGCGGCACGCAAGCATGCGGCAGGTGCGGACATAGCCATCGTCAACCATCACCTGCTCCTGGCGGACATGGCCTTGCAGGGCGAGGGTTTTGGCCAGTTGCTGCCGGGTGCCGATGTCGTGGTGGTCGACGAGGCGCACCGTTTTCCGGAAACCGCCCAGGCTTGGTTCGATGTCACGCTTCGATCCCGCCAACTCGAGGAACTCGCGCGGGATTCGGCGACCGAGGCGCAGGAGGCGGGGGTGCTGGACCAGGAAATGCGTGCCGGGCTGGACGGCTTGCTCGCTGTCGTCAGGGAACTGCAGGCCGTTGCGCCGGCGGGCACCGACCCGGTGGCCATGACTGCGGCGCCGGCTTTTGCAGCGGTGCTGCGAACGCTGGCCGAGGCGCTCGAGCCCGTGAGTACCCGGCTGGCCGGACATGCGAGCATCAGCCCGGGGCTGGGCCGGTGTGCCGAGCGCGCCAGCACGCTCGCTGCAACTGCCGCGCGTATCGCTGACTGGCAGGTGCAGGCGGACCTGTGCTGGGCGCAGGGTGGGCGCGATTCTTTTGCCGTGCACCTGACACCGCTCGAATCCGCGCAGCAGTTGCGGGAACTGCTTGAGGGGCAGCCCTGCACCTGGATCTTCACATCGGCGACCCTGGCCGTGGGCGATGATTTCTCGCACTTCACCGTGCGTCTGGGGCTCGCCCCTATCGATACGCAGCGCATCGACAGCCCGTTCGACTATGGGCGCTGTGCGCGACTTTTCCTGCCGCCCGGCCTGCCGCCGCCTGAGGCGCCTGACTACACGGAGCAGTGCATCGCCGCGATCGAGCCGGTGCTTGCCACCAGCCGCGGGCGCGCCTTCCTGCTCTTTACGAGTCGTCGCGCCCTGCAGCGGGCGGCTGCGATTCTCGGCTCGGGGCCACAGGGCTACCAACTGCTCGTGCAGGGTGCGGCACCGCGCTCGCGCCTGCTTGCGGATTTTGCCCGCATGGACAATGTCGTACTGCTGGGCACCGCCACCTTCTGGGAAGGCGTGGACATCCGTGGGCCGGCGCTGGTGGTGGTCGCCATCGACCGGCTGCCATTTGCTTCGCCGGGCGACCCCTTCGTGCAGGCCCGTCTGGAGCAGGTGCGCCGTGCCGGCGGCGATCCGTTCCGCGATTACCAGTTGCCGCAGGCGATCCTGGCGCTGCGCCAGGGCGTCGGCCGCCTCATCCGCGGTGCCACGGATTATGGCATCGTCATCATCTGCGACCCGCGCCTGAGCAGGCGTGGCTACGGCCGGAGGTTCCTCGCCAGCCTGCCGCCCATGCCTGCGGTGCGCAGCGCGGAGGAGGCCTGCGGATTTCTCCGGCAATGGGAGGCCGGTGAGGAACCATGACTGAAACCTGTGCCCTGGCGCTGGAAGCTTCCAGTGATCGCCTGAGTCTTGCCGCGCGCTGTGGTGCCCGTGTGGAGTATTTCGAGGTGATGCCTGCCCGCAAAGCCACGGCAGCGGTCTACGAGCATGCGCGCCAGTTGCTCGGGCGCCTTGGTGCCGGCTTTGCCGACCTCGATTACGTCGCCTTTGGCTGCGGGCCCGGCAGCTTCACCGGCGTGCGGGTGGCAGCAGCCGTGGCCCAGGCGCTGGGCTACTCCTGCAGCATTCCGGTGTGTCGCATATCGAGTCTTGCCGTACTGGCGGCGGCCGCAGGTCCCGGCCTGCACGCCATCTGCAGCGATGCGCGCATGGGACGAGCCTACGCGGGACTCTACCGGGTGGGGCCTGTGGAGCGTGTTGGCACAGCATTGGCCGCGGTACCAGCCCCGGTCATGCCAGAGGCGCTGGTGGATCCCCTGACGTTTACCTTTCCGGGCAAGGAGCCGTTCACAGCGCTCGGCGATGGCTGGCAGGCCTGGCCTGTGCTGCGTGGACGCCACGAGTCGCGGCTGCTCGCGGCCTGTCCGGAACTCTTGCCGTCGGCGCGTGATTTGCTGAGCATGGCCGACCTTGAGTTCAGCGCCGGGCGGGTCGTGGCCCCCGCCGATGCGCTGCCGGAATATCTCGGCCAGGCGCCGGCTTCACGGCCGGCCACAGCGGAGTAGATGCGCATGCCTTTCACCCCCCGTATCGGCAACCTGCTCGGCGCGTTCGCCTGCGCCGGACTTATGGGCTATGCGCTCTACGCCCAGCATTTCCTCGGCTACGAGCCCTGTCCGCTCTGCATCTTCCAGCGCGTCGCGGTGATTGCCCTCGGTTTGCTGTTCCTGCTGGCAGCCCTGCATGGGCCAGGCCCGCGGGGGCGGCGTGGTTATGCACTGTTGCAGGTCATGGCGGTGATCGGTGGTGCCGTCGTGGCGGGCCGGCATCTATGGTTGCAAAGCCTGCCGCCCGAGCGCGTACCAGCCTGCGGCCCGGGACTCGACTACATGCTTGAGGCATTCCCGTTCATGGAGATGCTGCAGACCGTATTGTCCGGATCGGGTGAGTGCGCCGAGATCAACTGGCGTCTCCTCGGCCTGGCCATGCCGGGCTGGGTGCTGATCGCCCTGGTGGCGCTCGGCGCGTTTGCCATCTGGAACAACTGGCGGCGTACCTAGGCAGCCACAAGAAGGCGCTCGAGGATGGTCCGGTAGACGTTCCTCATGCGGTCGATATCGGCGACCGCAACATGTTCGTTGGCCTTGTGGATCGAAGCGTTGACAGCGCCAAATTCGACCACCTGGGTGCCATAGGGTGCGATGAAGCGGCCGTCGGAGGTGCCGCCGCCCGTGGACAGCTCCGGTGTCAGGCCGGTCACTTCGTGCACGGCGGCACTGACCGCATCCGTCAGCTGGCCAACCGGGGTGAAGAACGGTTCGCCGGCCAGGTGCCAGTGCAGGTCGTAGTCCAGGCCGTGGCGGGCGAGGATGGCTTCGACGTGGTCCTGCAGCTGCTGCCGGGTCCATACCGTCGAATAGCGGAAATTGAACCGTGCGTTGAGTTTGCCGGGAATGACATTGGGCGCACCTTCCCCGGCCTCGATCCTCACGATCTGGAAGCTGGAAGGCGGGAAAAATTCGTTGCCGTCATCGAGCGGCGTGGCATAGAGCTCGGTAATGACCGGAGCGAAGAGCTGGATCGGATTGCGTGCCAGCTGCGGATAGGCCACATGGCCCACGACGCCGTTTACCGTGATGATTCCGGTCAGGGAGCCGCGCCGGCCGATGCGTACGGTATCGCCGAGATGCCTGGTGCAGGAAGGTTCGCCGATCAGGCACCAGTCGATCTTCTCGCCCCGGGCGGCGAGTTCCGCCATCGCCCGCCGGGTACCGTCCTGTGCACGGCCCTCTTCGTCGCTGGTAATGAGAAATGCGATGGAGCCCGCGTGCTGCGGATGGGCAGCGACAAATCCCGTCGCGGCATCGGTCATGGCAGCGAGGCTGCTTTTCATGTCAGCCGCGCCGCGGCCATAGAGATGACCGTCGCGGATCTCTCCGGCGAACGGGTCACTCTGCCAGAGTGCTGCATCTCCCGGCGGCACCACATCGGTATGGCCGGCGAAGCAGAACAGCGGGCTGCCGGTGCCGCGGCGTGCCCAGAGGTTGGTGACGTCGCCGAATTGCAGAGTCTCCACCTCGAATCCGGCCTGGCGCAGTCGTGCGGCAAGCAGGTCCTGGCAGCCCTCGTCGCGCGGGGTCACGGATGCCCGGCGCACCAGTTCGCGGGTGAACTCCACTGTATTGCTCATCTCGATCCTGTCATCGGTTTCATGTGGGCCGTTCGAGTGCCGTGCTGAGGGCTGCTTTCAGTTCCGTGCAGAACTCCGGCAACAGCGGCTTTCCACTGCGGTCGGTCACGTAGAAGACGTCCTCGGCACGTTCGCCCAGGGTGACGATCTTGGCAGTGTGCACCACCACCTGTTTGTCGCGGAGCACCTTGCCGACCTCGGAGAGCAGGCCGGGGCGGTCACCGGCGATCAGTTCCATCACCGTGCGGCCACTGCGCTCGTCCGTGGCGAAACTCACGAGGGTGGGAATCGCAAACATGCGGACCTGCCGTGGCGCACGGCGGGTGACGCGCGCCGGCACGCCGTCGTGACGGGCCAGTGCACGCGCCATGTGCCGGCGGATCTGCTCGTGGCGGCTGGCATCAGTGCTGCGCTCGCCGGTCTGTTCGAGTACCACGTAGGTCGAGATGCTCCAGCCGTTGTCGAGGGGGATGATGCGTGCGTCAGCGATGGTGAAGCCGAGCTCGTCGAGAACCCCCGTCGCAATGGCGAACGTGTGCTGCTCCTGCGGTGCGTACAGGAAAATTTCAGTGCCACCG
>CAZQGA010000217.1:0-4480 GCA_964592735.1 uncultured Chromatiaceae bacterium
CATGTGGCCATCCTCTCCCGTGAATGCCGCCGTGCGGGTTTCGTGGTCGAGGAGAGCGGCTTCACCGGTCGTGGTCAAGACCTCGCCGGACGCCAGCACGCGGGTGTCATTGCCCGCAAGGCTGGCTGAACGCCCGCGTTGCGCACGGGTCACGGACGGGCTTCGCCTATACTGCGGCGATGACGACTGTCACGCGCATACAGCTGGGATTGTTGGTCGCGGCAGCCGTGTTGTTGGCCGTCCTGGCGACAGCCCTGTGGCGCATGGGCCCTCCGGCAGGTGGCGCTGCGCCGGAAGTGCCGCGCATCAGCGGCGATTTCACGCTGGTCGATGCAGCAGGGGAGTCGCTGCCCTGGGCGCAGATCAACAAGCGTCGCCAGCTCGTCTTTTTTGGTTTCACCCACTGCCCGGAGGCCTGTCCCGCCACGCTCCTGGCGGCGAGCAGCGCGCTCGCCGAACGGGGCGCGAGTGAGCGCGATACGCGCATCCTGTTCATCTCGGTGGATCCGGAGCGCGACACGCCGGCAGTGGTGGGTGCCTACACGCGCAACTTCGGCCCGGCCGTGACCGGCATGACGGGGGATGCCGCCGGCATCGCAGCCGCTGCCGCGGCGTTCCACGTGTTCTATGTCAAGACGCCGCCCATGGCGGACGGCGGCTACATGGTCGACCACACGGCGACGCTGTTCCTGCTGGGCCGGCGTGACGAGATCCTGGCCATGATCCCGTATGGCGCGTCCTCCGCGGAGATTGCGGCTGTGCTGGCCCGGCATCCGGGCTGACGGCAGCTTCCCCAGCCCGAGGCCCCGCCGTGAGGCGGGGGTCGTGGCCGCGGCAGGCCGGCCGTGGGCAGGGATGATCGGGGCTTCAGCGCCGCCGTGGGGCGAGATAGTCCAGCCCGCGGCCCAGGGCGAATGCCAGGAGCGCCGTCAGCGCGGCGAGTACGAAGGCACCGGTCAGCACGTTGTCACGGAAGTAACCGCCAGCGGCGATATCCCCTGCGTAATACAAGAGCCAGCCGCCGGCCACGGCGGCCGCGGTGATGGCCCAGACCGGGAACACGACAGCTGCGGTGTTGCCGCGGCCTTTGCCGATTGTTGCCGCATAGGCCGGGATGGCGATGGCAGCCGGCGCCAGGAAGGCGAGGATGAAGCCAAGCAGGGCTGGCGTGGCTTCGAGCGGGTTGCTCTCGACACCACGAAAACCCCAGATCATGAATACGGCCATGAAGGCGCTGAGGATGATGATGCGGATGACGCTGGTCATTGGCGGTCCCCTGGTTCTGCGGGCAGGCGGGGATGCCTGCCCGGTGGCGCGGTCATGTCCTGACTGCCATCGTACCCCGCTGCAATGCCTGGTGATTCCCCGCCATGCGGGTGCGACAATTTGACGCAGTGGCCGGGTTGCCTGCCCCGGCAGGAGGGGCGCAAAGTTCACGCTTCCATCCCGGGGGGGATACAGCCGCTGACGGCTGCCGCAGCCCATGCCCGGCCTGTTCAACAGCCTTGCAGGAGCTTGTGTGCCCATGTCAGCCGTGCGTATCCCCGCCTTTTTCCTTGCGGCAGTGGCAATGCTCCTGCTCGCGTCCTGCGGTCGCCAGCCGGCGGCTCCCGCTGGTGCAGCCAGCGACGCCAGCATCGGAGTGCTCCTGGTGGCCCACGGATCGAAGTCCTCGACCTGGGTGGACATGATCAAGGGCCTGGCAGGCCAGGTGCGCGATCCGGTCCTGAAGCAGGCCGGTGTCAAGGACATGCGCCTGGCGTTCATCGAGGAAACCAAGCCTGATATCGCGAGTGAAATGCGCGCTTTTGATGCTGCCGGCATCAAGGAAGTGGTCGTGGTGCCGTTGCTTGTCATGGGAGAGTCGACCATGACCAATGATTACCTGCAGTACCTGGCAGGCATGCGTACCCAGGCCAAGGCCATCAAGCAGCTGCAGAATGAGGGCTTCGACCTCTATTACCCGCGGGCCCGCGTCACTCTCGCGCCTGCGCTCAGCGAGTCCGATGTGCTGAAAAAGAATGTCCTGCGGCGTGTCAGCGAACTCAAGGGTGGGGACAGCGGCGATGACATGGCGGTCGTGCTGGTGGGCTATGGTGACAAGATCTACGGCCAGCAGGCGAGCGAAGTCATGGAAGGGATCGGGCGTTACCTGAAGATCAAGACCGACATTGATACGGTGGCCTACGCGTTCTGCGGCAAGCTGACCGATTACTCGGGTGCTCCCGTCGTGGAGGTGATCAACGAGGTCCTGGAACTCGAGCCGCAGGTGCTGGTGGTGCCGGTACTGGTCGGTGTGGACGAAATGCTGCAGGTGAACACCATACAGGCAGCCATCAACGCCGTCGGCACCTCCTCGAAGGTGCGCTACAAGCCCGATGCCGTGTTGCCAGACCCGGTGGTCAACGACTGGGTGGTCAGCAAGGTGGGCGAAGCCGTTCAGCGCGTGCGCGATGCAGGCGGGGCGACGGTGCCGGCGCCGAACCGGGGCTAGCGCTTGGTGAGGTGATGGCATGGCAACCGCGACGTTGATCCGCATTCCCTGGCGCAAGCTCCTGTTGACGGCGGTGGCTGCCGCAGCCGCTGTCTACTTCTGGGAAAATGGGCCACTGCAGGAGCCCCAGCCGGTTTTCGAATTCGAGGAGCATGTCACGGGCTTCTCCGAGCCGGTGCGTATGGGTGAGGAGTACCAGACACCCATCACCGGCATGATTCCGGCGCGGGAGCGGCACGCCTTCTACCACGTCATGGAAGCCAGACCGGCGCCGCAGCGCCTCTCCGGCATCATCGGTGATGCCCGCAACAACCCCGGCCTGAGCGAGGAAGTGGCGCAGCTGGTCTATGACGATGCGCGTGCGGCTGCTGCGCACCCGGATGGCGTGGCCCTCAAGACGGCGCTCGACATGTTTTATGCGGAAGAGCGCGACAAGGACGGCCGGCTGGTCCAGCTCTACATGGAAAACACGGGCCTGAACAAGGACATCAAGGGCTACGCCGGCCCCATCGACATCGGTGTGCTGGTGGGTGCGGATGGAGCGATCAGGCAGGTGAAATACCTGCGGTCGATGGAGACGACGAGCTATCTCCGCGACATTGAGAAAGCCGGTTTCTACGAGCAGTTCCAGAGCATTCCGCTCGACGGCAAGAGCTATGAAGTAGATCTGGTCAGCGGGGCATCGCTGACGAGCGAGGGCATCGCCCGTTCGGTGACCCAGCTGGTCAGCATCGCCCGGGAATCACCCCTGGAAATCTACCTCGACACGCAGGCTGCTGGTTTCGATGTCAAGGCCGTGCTGCCTGACACCTGGGTCCTGCAGGCTTTCCTCATCGGGTTGCTGTTCATCGTGACCCGGCTGCGCCCGGTGCGCAGTTCACCGCGCCTGAGCCTGGCGATGGGCGTGGTGTGCCTCGGCTACCTCGGGTTCTACCTGAACAACTCGTTCACCTACGTCACGTACCTGCAGCCGTTCATGGGCGTGAACTGGTCGTACCTCCTCGGCGCTTATGCGGCCTTTGTCGTGCTCGGCTCGATCTGGGACGGCAACAGCTATTGTCGTTACGTCTGTCCCTACGGCAATGCCCAGCGGCTGCTGGTGCGCCTGTTGCCCTGGAAGGGCAGGCTGTTGGTGTCGAACCGCGCGATTGCGTTCCTGCGCTGGGCGATCACCATCACGCTGGTAGTCGGCATCGCCATGGGCCTGCGCGACTGGGGCAGCTATGAACTCTTTCCGGATCTCTTCGGGCTGGAGTTCATGATCTCGCCGTGGTTCTGGTTGTCGCTGGCAGCCGTACTGGTCTCGGGCTACTACCCGATGCTCTGGTGCCGTGCGCTCTGTCCGACGGGTGCTGTGCTCGACGGGATTGCATCGGTGGCCAGGTCCGGTACAGCACACAGGCAGGCGGCCGGGGCGAGCCTGGCAGGCATGGCAGCCAGCGCCGGGCCCGTGCGGGCGTAATGGTTTGCTGGAGCCCGTACCAGCCTGCCTGGTGGCAGGACCGGCCGGGCAACGCGGATATTCAAGGGAGGGAATCATGTTCAATTCGATGATGAAGCGGATGGCAGCTGGCGCAGTGGCGCTGCTGCTGGTTGCCTGTGGTGGTGCACCGCAGGGCAGTGGCCAGGGGCAGGCTGGTTCACCCGAAGCGCAGGGCCAGCACAGGATTGGTGTCCTGCTGGTCAACCATGGCTCACGACAGAAGGCCTGGCGCGACATGCTCGTGGACGTCGAGAAGGCGACGAAGGAGCGGCTGCTGGCGCTGCCGAACATCAAGGGCGTGAAGACGGCCTTCAACGAGTACACCGAGCCATCCGTGGCGGCGCAGATGAAGGCGTTCGATGACGAGGGCTACGATGAGGTCATCGTGCTGCCGCTGTTCGTGACGGTGGGCGGGCATACCAATTCTGACATTCCCAACCTGGTTGGGCTGAAGAACGATCCCAAGGCGCTGGAAATGCTGCCCAAGGAAGGGGTGCCGGTCT
>CAZQGA010000218.1:0-4445 GCA_964592735.1 uncultured Chromatiaceae bacterium
AGCCGCGGCTGGAACAGATCTTGCAGGATGCCCTCAAGGGCGGCGGCGAAGGCGGTATCGAGCCTTCACTCGCCGAGCGGGTCCAGGCCCAGCTGTCGGCGACGAGCCAGCGCCAGGAAATGGCCGGACAGCCTGCGGTCCTGCTGGTCTCTCCCAGCCTGCGGCCCTGGCTATCGCGCTTCCTGCGGTTCGCGATACCCGGCCTGAAGGTACTGGCCTACAACGAAGTGCCGGACAGCCGGCGCGTCAAGCTCGTGGCGGCAGTGGGAAGTTGACGGAATTTTGACAGCGGGCGCCAGCAGTGGCGCCCTCGACCGGGGAAAGGAAGAGCAGGATGAAAATCAGACGCTTCATCGCCACGGATGTCCGCGAGGCCATGCGCCAGGTCCGCGAGACTCTCGGCCCGGATGCCGTCATCCTCGAGACCCAGCGGGTCGAGGGCGGCATCGAACTGTCGGCAGCGATAGATTACGAACCACCGGCAGCGCCGGCGACGACCCCTGCGGTAGCCACGATCACCACATCCGCTCCGGCCAGTCATGTCAGCGTTACTGCCAGCAGCACAGGCAGTGCTATCCGGGCGCAGCCGGCGCCAGCCGTCCCGGATGTACCGACAGCCACCCTGCCGTCGCTCGCCGAAGCCCGCGAGTTCCGCCAGTTGCACGATGAGGTCCGCGTGCTGCGCGACCTGCTGGAGGGGCAGCTCTCGCGACTGACCTGGAACGACGGCGTGCGCCGTGATGCGGCAGCCGCGGCCGCCATGCGCAACCTCGCCCGTGTCGGCATCACACCGGACATCGTGCGCGACGTGCTTGCTGCACTGGGCGATACGCTCACCGCACGTACCGCCTGGAGCGCGCCGCTCAAGCAGCTTGAAGGCAGCATTCCGCTCTGCGATGACGACCTTATCGCCACAGGAGGGGTCTTCGCCGTTGTCGGGCCGACCGGCGTCGGCAAGACCACCACGATCGCCAAGCTGGCGGCACGCTACGCGCTCGCCGGCCGGCCCGAGGACGTGGCACTGGTGACCACCGACACGTTTCGCATCGGCGCGCGCGAGCAGTTGGAAACCTTTGGTGAGATCCTTGGCAGCCCGGTTTACCAGGCCGGCGATGCCAGCCGCCTCGCCGAGATCCTCAAGATGCTCGAGGGTCGCCGCCTGGTGCTCATCGACACGGCTGGCATGGGCCAGCGCGATGTGCGCCTGGCGCGCCAGCTGTCCTGGCTGGCGGCTGCGGACAGCCGCGTCAAGGTACTGCTCGCACTTCCCGCCAACGGTCAGACGGCCGGCTTGCAGGAAATTGTGGAAGCGTTCATGGCGGCACGCCCATCCGCATGCATCCTTACGAAGACGGATGAGGCTACTTCCCTCGGTGGTGCACTGTCGGCACTGATTCGCAGCCGGCTGCCCCTGGCTTATGTCGCCAATGGCCAGCGGGTTCCCGAGGATCTGCACGTCGCCAGGCCCCGGCGGACATGGCTGGTGAAATCGGCGCTGGAGCTGATGAACCGTCACGACGAAGTCAACGAAGACTTCATGGCCGAACATTTCGCCGAGGTGAGCATCAATGCCTGCGCCTGAACCGACCACCAGCCCCGACCAGGCCGACGGCCTGCGGCGCATGCGCCAGTCCCGTCCGGTCAAGGTGATCACCGTAACCGGTGGCAAGGGCGGTGTGGGCAAGACCAACATCTGTGCCAATCTTGCCGTCTCCATGTCCATGCTTGGCCGGCGCGTGATGCTCTTCGATGGGGATCTCGGCCTCGCCAACGTGGACGTACTCTTTGGCCTGCAGCCCCAGTTCACCATGGCCGACGTGGTACGCGGCACGCGCACGCTGCCGGAAGTGGTTGTCAGTGGCCCGGCCGGCGTCATGGTGGTGCCAGGCGCCTCCGGGCTGTCGGACATGGCCAACCTCAGTGCCGTACAGAACGCCGGCATCGTCAATGTCTTCAGCAACCTCGGCTGCGAGCTCGACGTACTGCTGGTGGATACGCCAGCGGGCATCTCCGACCCCGTGCTGCGCTTTGCCGAGGCGGCACATGAGGTCATGGTGGTCGTCTGCGACGAGCCGACCTCGATCACCGACGCCTACGCGGTCATCAAGGTGCTGTCGCGGGAACGCAACGTCAGCCGGTTCCGCATCGTCACCAATATGACCCGTGAGGGTGGCCACGGGCGCCAGCTGTTCGAAAAGCTGCTGCGCGTCACGGAACGTTTCCTGGATGTGTCCCTGGACCATGCCGGCAGCATCCCCTACGACGACCGGGTCTGGCGGGCCGTCCAGCTGCAGGCGCCTTTTGTGACGGCGTTCCCGACCAGCCTTGCGGCCTCGGCCCTCAAGCAACTGGCCCATCGTGCCGATAAGTGGGAGGCACCCCGCACGGCGCGGGGGCACATCGAGTTCTTCATGGAGCGGCTGCTCAGGCAGCCCGGCGGCGCCCAGGGCGCGGTGGCATGAGCACAGCCTCCGCCTACGCCTGTGCGGGCCAGCTCCGGCCGGAAGAACTGGTGGAGCGGCATGCGCCGCTGGTCAAGAGGATTGCGAGTCATCTTCTGGGCCGGCTGCCTGATGGCGTGGAACTGGAGGATCTGGTGCAGACGGGGCTCATCGCCCTGCTGGATGCCGCCCGGCAATACTCACCGGCCAGGGGCGCGTCCTTTGAGACTTACGCAAGCATCCGTGTACGTGGAGCCATGCTGGACGAATTCAGGAATACCGACTGGGCACCGCGCTCCGTGTACCGCAAGCAGCGGCAGCTGACGGCTGCCGTGCGCGCCGTGGAAAACCGCAACGGCAGCCACGCCACACCGCGGGAAGTCGCCGCAGAGCTCGGTGTGCCGCTGGAGGAATATTTCCGCATGGTGGCCGCCACTGCCGCACAACGCATGTTCAGCCTCGAAGACACCAGCCCTGATCCCTCCGCAGAGGACGAGCGCGAGGGCGATCCGCCGTCGGCGGATCCGTCGGCGGCCCTCGAATCCGAGGAATTCCATGCAGCCATGACCGGGGCCATCGGTGCACTGCCCGAACGCGAGGCGCTGGTGATGTCGCTCTACTACGACGAGGAACTGAACCTGAAGGAAATCGGCGCGGTGCTCGGCGTCACCGAGTCGCGCGTCTGCCAGATCCACGGCCAGGCGCTGGTGCGCCTGCGCTCGCGCCTGCAGGACTGGGCAGGTGCGGAGGTCATGGGCTGACATGGACCCGTTGACGACAACCGGCGTGGTACTGGCCCTGGTCGCGCTGATCGGTGGCAGCATCCTCAAGGGTGCCGGCCTTGCCTCTCTCGCCAATCCGGCAGCCTTCGTCATCGTCTTCATCGGCACACTCGCCTCGAGCCTGGTGCAGACCCCGAAGGAAACTTTCCTGCGCGCCTGGAAGATCTTCCCCTGGATTTTCAAGCCGCCCGTGGAAGACAGCAGCGCGCTCATCGCCAAGATGGTCGAATGGAGCGAGACCGCCCGCAAGCAGGGGCTTCTCGGCCTGGAACCGGCGCTCGAGCAGGAACCCGACGAATTTGCAAAAAAGGCCCTGCAGATGCTGGTCGACGGCACTGAGCCGACGAAGATCCGCGAGACCATGGAACTGGAACTGGAGGCCAAGGAAAAGGCCAACATCCAGAGCGCCAAGGTTTTCGAAGGGCTCGGCATCTACGCACCGACCCTCGGCATCATCGGCGCCGTGCTCGGCCTTATCGCCGTCATGAAGAACCTCGCGGATCCGAGCAAGCTCGGCCACGGCATCGCCGCCGCCTTTACCGCAACCATCTACGGCATCGGCCTCGCCAACCTGTTCTTCCTGCCCACCGCCAACAAGCTCAAGGAGATCATCAAGGCCCAGAGCCGCTCCAAGGAAATGGTGCTCGAAGGCGTCATTGCCATCGCCGAGGGCGAAAACCCGCGCAACCTGGAGGTCAAGCTGAAGAGCTACGTCGCCTGACGCAGCCCGGCCTGGGATTCCATGCGACGCCGCCACGAACACGAGGAACATGCCAACCATGAAGCCTGGGCGATCCCCTATGGCGACCTGATCACCCTGTTGCTCGCGTTCTTCGTGGTGATGTACGCGGTCTCCTCGGTCAACGAGGGCAAGTACCGGGTGCTGTCGGATTCCCTGACTGCCGCTTTTCGCGGCACGCCGAAGACCGTCGAGCCGATCGAGATCGGTGACAAGGTGGTCAAGCTGCGCCGCGACGACACCATCGCGGGACTGTCACCCTCCCAGGCAATGAAACTGTCCGGTCCGGCCGCCCGGGACTCGACCAGCCTGGTGGAACAGTTCCAGATGCTCGGCCGCAACCTCGAGGCAGGCGGTGCCGGCCCCGAGGAGGCAGGCCTGCGCCAGTTCGCCGAGCAGATCGAAGAGGCGCTCGCACAACTCATCGACAAGGACCTGGTCACGGTGACGCGCAAGCCGCTGTGGGTCGAGGTCGAGATCAAG
>CAZQGA010000219.1:0-4424 GCA_964592735.1 uncultured Chromatiaceae bacterium
CCCGCGGAGTTCATCCGCGACGTCCTGCCCCACGCGCAGGCGGCCGCGCGTGAACTTGGCGTAGATCCAAAGGCCCTCATTGCGCAGGCGGCGCTGGAGACGGGCTGGGGCAGCCGGCTGGCCCGTGATGGTGCAGGCGTGAGCGGCAACAACCTCTTCAACATCAAGGCTGACCGCAACTGGACCGGCGAGCGCCTGGCGGTGCGCACGCTGGAGTTCGAGGCGGGCCTGCCGAAGCCGCAGACTGCGACGTTCCGCGCCTACCCGAGCCTGGGTGCCGCCTTTGCCGATTATGTGCAGTTCATGAAGTCCAGCCCGCGCTATGCCGAAGCACTGCGCAACGGCGCGCAGGCCGGGAAATTTGCCGATTCACTGCAGGCAGCCGGCTATGCCACGGACCCTTCCTACGCTGACAAGTTACGTTCAATCCTCGGGGGCACACGCCTGAACGAACTGCTCGCCGGGCTCAAGAATCACCTCGGCATGCCGAACTTCCAGGGTAGCGGCGAGCGCTGACCACATGACACCGACCATGATGGAATCCAAGCCATGTCCATGATCAACACCGCGCTGACCGGCCTCATCGCCGCCCAGCGGGGCCTGGAAGCCACCAGCAACAACGTGGCCAATGCGGGCACCGACGGTTACGTGCGCCGCCGCATCGTGCAGGTGGAGGCAACCACGGCCGGAACCGGCCTGAAGGCGGACCTCGGTTCGGGCACGCGGGTGGTTGGCGTCGAACGCCTGTACAGTGATTTCCTGGCCGACGCGGTGCGCACAACCGCCAGCTCCGGCGAACGGGCCACGGCGATGGCCGACCTCGCCACGCGACTCGACACGCTGCTCGGCAATCCCGACACCGGCATCAACAACGCCATCCAGTCGTTTTTCAACCAGGTCGAACTGCTGGCGCGCGACCCGACATCAGCATCCAGCCGGCAGCAGCTGCTGCTGCAGGGCGACTCCCTCGCGCAGCGCTTCCACCAGCTCAACTCCCAGCTGCGCAGCCTCGACGGTGAAATCAACCGGCGCCTGCAGGACTCCACCAGCCGCATCAACAACATCGCGGCACAGCTCGCCGACATCAATGCAGCCGTCGGCCGCGGCACCAGCGGCAGCAATGACCTTGCCGACCGGCGCGACAACCTGCTGACGCAACTCAGCGCCCAGATCGACATCACCGTCGTGCCGCAGTCCGATGGCACCACCAATGTCATGGTCGGCAACGGCCAGCCGCTGGTCCTCGGGCTGCGCAGCGCCAGCCTGGCACTGACCCCGGACGCCTTCGATCCGACACGCAGCACGCTGACCATCGATTTTGGCACCGAGGCACAGCCCGTCGGCCGGCAGATCACCGGGGGTACCGCAGGCGGCCTGCTTGCTTTCCGCAGCGAGGTGCTCGACCCGGCACGTCGCGAACTCGGCCTGCTCGCCACGAGCCTTGCCAGCGCCTTCAATGCCCAGCACCGCCGGGGCGCAGACGCCAATGGCACCCCCGGTGGCAACTTCTTCACGGACACGACCCCGACCGTCCTCCACCGGGCTGACAATGCCGGCACGGCGACGGTGAGCGCGACTGTCACCGATCCCGCAGCACTGCAGGCCCGCGATTACGAACTGCGCTACGACGGCAGCAACTGGTCGTTGCGTGATGGCAGCACCGGGCAGGTCCTCGGCCTGACCGGCGCGGGCACGGTGGCAGATCCCCTGCGCTTCGACGGCATCGCGTTCGTCGCCGGCGCCGGTATCGCCGCCGGTGACCGTTTCCTCGTCCGCCCGGCCGCCGATGCTGCCGCGCGGTTCAGCATGGCCCTGCATGATCCGGCGACCATTGCCGCCGCCGCCCCGCTCGGCGCTTCCCGCGCCCTCACCAACACCGGCAGCGCGACCATAGCGGTCACGGGCATCGCCGATATCAGCAATCCGGCACTGCGCCAGCCGGTAGACATCCGCTTCGAATCCGCAACGACGTACCGCATCTACGATGCGGGCAACAACGACCTCAGCGGCGCGCTCACCTGGACGAGCGGCACCGGCATCAGCTTCAACGGCTGGACGGCGCACCTCACCGGGAGCGTGGCTGCCGGCGACCGCTTCAGCATCCAGCCGGCGCGGCCAGGCAGCGGTGATAACGGCAACGCGCTGGCCCTGGCCCGTACCGCCTCCACGGGCTTTCTCGGCGGGCAAATCCCGGTCGAGGAACTGGCTGCACGTCTGCTCGCGAGCGTCGGTGCGGCGGCACTGCGCAGCCGCCACGACGGCGAGGTGCAGACCGCCCTGCAGGGACAGGCGCTGGTCGACCTCGAGGCCATGTCCGGCGTCAACCTCGACGAAGAAGCGGCCAACATGCTGCGCTACCAGCAGGCCTACATGGCCGCCAGCCAGATGATCTCCGTATCCGACAACCTGTTCCGCACCCTGCTCGGAGTCCTCAGGTAGTCATGCGCATCTCCACGAAATCATTCCAGGTCCAGTGGCTTGCCGATGTCTACCGCCGGCAGGCCGAAATGGCCCGGGTGCAGCGGCAGGTCAGCTCGGGCCTGCGCATCAACACCGCTGGCGACGATCCCGGCGGTGCCAGCCAGGTGGTCTCGCTGAAGCAGGGTCTTGGCCACCTGGAAAACTTCCAGGCAAACGGCGAGGTTGTGCGCCGGCGCCTCGCGCTGGAGGAAAGCGCGCTCGGCAAGGTGCAGGACGCGCTGGTGCGCGTGCGCGAGCTGGCTGTCCAGGCCGGCGGCGGCATCCAGACCAACGAAACCCGCCAGGCCATCGCCACGGAAATGCGCGAGATCCTCGCCGGCATCATCGACACCGCCAACAGCCAGGACGGCGAGAATCGCTACCTGTTTGCCGGCAACCAGGTGTCCAGCCAGCCGGTCACGCTCAGTGGCGGCGTAGCGGTCTATAACGGCGACGACGGCGTGCGCCAGCAGCGCATCGGCGACAGCCGCACGGTGCGCGAAGGCGATCCCGGCTCAGACGTGTTCTTCCGCATCCGCGACGGCAACGGCCGCTTCGCCGTGGCCGCCGATGCCGGCAACCAGGGCACAGCCTTCTTCACGGCCGCCACCCTCACCGACGCCGGGGCGTGGATCCCCGATGACTACAGCATCCGGTTCACCACCCCGAACAGCTGGACGGCCAGCGACTCCGGCGGCAATGTCGTGGCGAGCGGCAGCTGGCAGGCCGGTGAGACACTCACCTTCCGGGGTGCCGCCATCACCCTGGATGGCGCACCGGCCACCGGTGACCGTTTCACGGTCTCGACCAGCCGCCATGCCAGCGTCTTCACCATGGTCGACCGGCTGGCGGGCGCGCTCGAAGGCGACACGGTGACCCCGCAGGGCAAGGCCGCATTCCAGAACACGCTCAATGCCACGCTGCTCGACCTCGACCAGGCCGAACGCCACTTCAACGACATCCGCAGCAGCGTAGGCTCACGGCTGGCCGCGGTGGATGAGCAAAAATCCGGAAACGAGGAGCTGGCCCTGCAGTTGCAGACGACGATGTCGAGCCTGCGTGACGTCGACTACCCGAAGGCCATCTCCGAACTGCAGCTCCAGTTGACCGGCCTCGAAGCTGCGCAGCGGGTGTTCGCGCAGGCCCGCAACCTCTCGCTCTTCGACGTGCTGTAGCGCTGCCGCAGCGGCCAGCCCAACGGCACTGCCCTCACGAACGCAGCCACCGCACAGGACAGCCGTCCTGGCCTGCCACGACCCCCTGTCCTGTTCGTGACCTGGGTCGGTGCCAGCGTCCCTGGCTCCGCTCCGGGTACCCCTCCGGATACGGATCCCGGCCCGCCCCGGACGGGTACGCCACTTCATTCTGCGAGACCCGTCACGGTTCCCCGGTTCAAGAGCCGGACGGAGCTGCCGATAAATCCGTTGCAAAGGCTCCAAGGTCTCCGACGAGGCCCACGCCGCGAGGCGCGGAAGCGGACGCAACGGGACTGCCGAGCACGCCTGATCCAGAACTGAAGTTCCCTTGAAGGAGGGTCACCATGCCAGTAGTCATCAATACCAACGTCCTGTCGCTGAACGCCCAGCGCAATCTGTCGCGTTCCGACAGCACGCTGCAGACGGCGCTGCAGCGGCTTTCATCCGGCCTGCGCATCAACAGCGCCAAGGATGACGCCGCCGGCCTCGCCATCGCCAACCGCTTTACCACGCAGATCCGCGGCCTCAACCAGGCGGTGCGCAATGCCAACGACGGCATCTCGCTCGCCCAGACCGCCGAGTCCGCGCTGGACGAGCTGACCAACAACCTGCAGCGCATCCGCGAGCTGGCGGTGCAGAGCGCCAACGCCACCAACTCGGCTTCCGACCGCGCCGCGCTGGACCAGGAAGTCCAGCAGCGCCTGGCCGAGATCAACCGCATCGCCTCGCAGACCTCGTTCAACGGCCAGAAGGTCCTCGACGGCAGCT
>CAZQGA010000220.1:0-4419 GCA_964592735.1 uncultured Chromatiaceae bacterium
GTGACGAGGATCACGCGCTCATGGAGCACGTTGTTGAACCGCAGGTTGTGCCATAGCGCCCGGGGCAGACCCTCGCGGTTGCTGGCAAGGTAGACCGCCGTGCCCGGCACCCGCACCGGAGGCTGGCCGGAATCGAGCAACCGCTGCAACTCGAACACCGAGCGATGCTCACGGGCAATGAAACCCGCCACGATGACGCGGCCCCGGGTCCAGGTGTTCATCATCACGAACAGTGCCCCGCCAGCCACCACCGGCACCCAGCCACCGTCGGGCAGCTTCAGCAGGTTGGCAAAGCAGAAGGCCAGGTCCAGCACCAGGATCGCCCCCATCAGCAGCATGAGTCCCCGGCCGGGCCACGATGGCCGCTGCGTCAGCCAGACGAGGATCAGCAGCGAATCGATTGCCATCGCCATGGAAATGGCCACCCCATAGGCGCCGGCCAGGGATTCGGAACTGGCGATGGCGAGTACGGTATTGGCGAAGGGCACATAGACCTGGCCGAAGGTCTGCGCGGAGGAGTGCCGCACCTGCAGGCGCGGCACATAGCTCAGGCGCACGGCCTGGTGCACGATCGAAAATACGCCGGAAATCACAGACTGGGAGGCAATCACTGTTGCCAGCGTCGCCAGCAGCACGAGCAGCGGCAAGCCCCAGGACGGCGCCAGCAGGAAGAACGGGCTCGCGGCTGCCGCAGGGTCGGCCAGCACCAGCGCCCCCTGGCCCAGGTAGTTCAGCAACAAAGACGGCAATACCAGCACATACCAGGCGCGGCGGATGGGCTGGCGCCCAAAGTGCCCCAGGTCGGCGAACAGCGCCTCGCCACCCGTCACGGCGAGGAAGATGGCGGAGATCACCGCCAGGCTGAATTCCCCATGGTGCATGACGAACCACAGGGCCCGGGCCGGATCCAGCGCCTGCAGCACCGCCGGGGCGCGGATGATGGCAGAGATGCCCAGCAACGCCAGCGTCGCAAACCAGCCGATCATCACGGGCCCGAAGAGCCCGCCGATCCGGGCTGTGCCGCGCGCCTGGATGCGAAACAGAAACAGCAGGATCAACAGGGTGGCCGGCACCACCAGCGGCTGCAGCGCTGGATGGCTCACGGTGAGCCCCTCAACCGCACTCAACACCGAAATCGCCGGTGTGATGGCGCCATCCGCGAAAAACAATGCGGCACCGAGCAGGCCCATGATGCCAATGAGGGTACGCCCACGGCGGACGCGTCCCGCCAGCACCAGGGTGGAAAGGGCCAGCACCCCACCCTCACCCCGGTTGTCGGCGGTCAGCACCACCGTGACGTACTTGATGCAGACCACCACAACCAGCGCCCAGACGACCAGCGAGAGCGCACCGAGCACATTCTCCGGCTGGGCCATGACCGGGGAGATGCTCAATGCCGTGCGGTAGGCATACAGCGGGCTGGTACCGATATCACCGAAAACCACACCAAGGGCGAGTACCGCCAGCTGGCGGGGCGAGTGGGCAGTGTCTGTCATGACAGGCGACCCGTGCCGTTACGGCACATCATGCCGGCCAGTGCGGGCCGGCTCGCGGGCGCATTCTAGGCCTGACGGCGAACCTAGTCGATCAGCCGATCGACCTTGGCGGCACAGATGAAATCGTTCTCCGAAAGCCCGTCGATGGCATGCGTCCACCAGGTCACCACACAGCACTTGTAGGTCACCTCCAGGTCCGGGTGGTGGCCCTCGGTGTTGGCGATCCATGCGACTGCATTGACAAAGCCGATGGTGCGGTTGTATCCGGAGAATCCGAAGGCACGGCGGATCGACCTGCCGTCGGCAGCAAGTTGCCAGTCCGGGTGCAATGCCGGCATCAGCCCGGCGACGGTCGCGGGGTCGAGCGGCAGCACACCACCCTCGCAGGGTTTACAGCGACGCTCGGCCAGCACGGTAGCAGTTGTCATCGGGAGATCCTCCTGTCGTCACCGGGCCGTCCACCCGGCTCCATTCAGTTCAGTGTCGTCAGTGCCACGAAGGTGCCGCCATTACGCTCCGCCAGGGTACGCATCAGGTTGGCGAAACGCAGGCCATTGCCCGCATGGCCGCCAGCAAACTGCGTCGGGAAGCCGACCCCATGGATCCGCATGAGCCGGTTGCCACTGGCATCGGCCTTGTTGATGCGCTCGACATAGCGGGCCACGGCCTCGACCTGGCCACTGGGAAAATCGTCGCCAAAGACATAGATGCTCACCGGCCTGCCAGGTTCGTAGAAGGTACTGATCGCCGTGGCGATGCCCTCCGCCGGGCTCGAATCGCTGTAGGGCGTCCAGTTCGCCAGGGTATTGAGGATCTGCTGGCGCGCCACCGGCGAATCCGGGATCCACTTGCCGGCATAACCCGGGAACATGAACTTGCCGTTGTTGTTCATGATCTGGATACCCTTGATGCGCGGGTAGACGCGCAGAACCTCCGAAACCTTGCGCATCACCAGCCGCCAGGGCCCCTGGACCATGCTGCCCGAGGTGTCGATGACAAAAATGATGTACTCGCTGTCCACCGGAATGCCGCCCACGGTGGTGTCGTTTGGCGGTGGCTGGTAGCTGGCAAGCAAGCGGCGCATTTCCTCGGTGAGGCGCTGGCGCGTGGCGCGCAATTCCCCCTCCAGGCCGCTGTCCGGGGCCGGCTGGCGACTGGCGTCGTACTGGCCACGGATCCGGCTGAGTTCCGCCTGCAGGCGTGCGATGGTGGCATCCGCACGCTCATGGCCACCCCTGGCGCTGCGCATCTGGCGTTCGAGCAGGTCGGTCTCACCACGGATCTCGAAGAGTTCCGCCTGCAGCGCCGCGATGAGGCCACGCTCGTCAGCCTTTGCCTGCTCGATGATGCGCGGTTCCGCCGCCTTGGTAATCAGGAGCAGCATGATGACCGCACCAAAGGCGCAGCACATGCCGTCGAGGAAATACAGGCTGAAGATCTCCAGTTCGCGACGCTTGCGGCGCATCAGGGCCAGTCCTGCGAGGGTGTGATTAATGAGCCGCCACTCTGCATGGCCAGCTCCCAGAAATAGCCAGCGGCGTTCGGATCGCCATCCATGGGGAACAGCAAGATGTTGACCGGCAGGCGCCGCGGCAACGAGCGCATGGCCTCCACCATGAACTTCACGCGCCGCTCCTCGCGGACATCCTCGACCTGGGACGGCGGCTTCTCGCCCTGCGTGGGCAGACCATCGGTAATCAGAAAAACGGTGTCGGGCTGCGGCTGCATCCTTTTCACGACATCGAAGGCATTGATGAGGCTGGTGCCCTTGTCCGGGACAAGCTTGCGCACGGCAGCCATGGCAGCCGCGAGCTCCTTGCCGTCCCTGACCTCGAGCCAGCGCCCGTCGGTGCCATCGACCACGGCACGCGCCTGCTCGTTGAAGGCGTAGATCTGCACCTTCGTCCCCGGTTTCACCTGCGCCGTAAGCCAGTCCACCGTACGTACCGCCTGCTGCCACTTTGGCGCCCGCAGCTTGCGTACATCGGGCATGCTGCGGAAGCGGACCACATTGACATAGGTGCGCCCGAGCATGCTCGTCGAGGCATCGAGCAGGATCAGCACGCGCTCACCATCCATGCGGATGCCGGTCAGGTACTGGCGGTTGCCCTCACCGGTGAAGCTGCGCAGCTTCTGTCCTGTGCCCGCCTTCTCCGCTGCCCGCGCGGCAAGGCGCTGGTTTGATTCCTCCAGTTGTTTTACATCAGCACGCAGTTGCTCGACGCTCTCGCGGCGCGCACTGCTGTCACCCTGCGTCCTGGCCATCTCGGCCTGCATGCGCGCCAGCAGCGTTGCCAGCTGAACCGCCTCGTCCGCCAGAACCTTCTCGTCCTTCTGGTCATCCTCGAGGGAATTGCGCAGACGGACCAGGTTCTTGCGCGCATCGAGAACCTCTTCATCGAGGCGTGTGGTCTCGCCCTGCAGTTCGGCCTTCGACTCCCGGGCGCGGTCAGCGACCTGGGCGTTGATGATGACGAAGGTCAGCACCACGGCACCGAACCCACAGGTGATGGCATCGAGGAACGACCAGCTGAACACGTTCAGCTCACGCCGCTGTGCCATCCCGGCCCTCCTCGCTGAGCAGCTGCAACGCCACGGGTGGCTGGCCAATCTCGATGCGGTCACCCGCCTGCAGCACCGCCGGGCCTTCGACCGGCACGCCGTTGAGGCGGGTACCGTAGCGGCTGTGGTCATGCACCAGGACGCGATTGCCCTCGACAGTAAAACTGCAGTGCCGGCGTGACAGGCCCTGCAATGCGGCGGGCAGTTGCAGGCCATACTCGCCCGCGGCGAGCTCCGAGCCCACGCGAAATGGCTGGCTGCCCAGGCGGAAGATCTGGTGTCCGAAACAGATGTGGGTGGGTGCTGCCGCGGCCACGGTAACCATCCTGTCCACAGCAGGCGGCCTGCCGTCCGGCAGGGC
>CAZQGA010000221.1:0-4401 GCA_964592735.1 uncultured Chromatiaceae bacterium
CTACGCGGCGCGCCTCGGCCGCTACAGCTCGCTGTCGCAGTGGTGGCAGGACGACGAGGGCAACCTGCGGGGCCGACTCGAACTGCCCATGAAGGTTGGCATCGTCGGCGGTCCGCTCGAATCCAACCCCGGCGTCGCCATGAACATGCGCCTGCTTGGCGTGAAAAGCGCCCAGGAACTCGCCGAGGTCATGGCCGCGGTGGGCCTCGCGCAGAACTTCGCGGCGCTGCGTGCACTCGCCACCGAAGGCATCCAGACCGGCCACATGACGCTGCATGCCCGCAGCGTGGTGAAGGCCGCCGGCACCCCACCAGACCTCTTCGACGAGGTGCTTGAGCGCGTGCTCCGCGGTGGCGACATCAAGGTCTGGAGGGCGCAGGAAATCCTCGAGGAAATCCGCCGTGAGCAGCAGGGAACCGCCAGTGGCGTGGCGCTGGCACGCGCGCCGGACGCCGAGACCGGCGTCGGCTACGGCAAGGTGATCCTGCTCGGCGAACACGCCGTCGTCCATGGCCGCCACGCCATCGCCGTGCCGCTGCCCCTCACGACGCGGGCGGTGGTGGCTGATGCCGGCCAGGGCGTGGAACTCCTCATCCCGCGCTGGGGCGTGGAGTACCAGCTTGCCAAGCCGCCGGAGCAGCGCCGCTCCTTCGAGCGCGCCGCCGGCGCCATCCTCGACCGCCTTGGCCTCACCAACCGCAATCTGCGCATCGAGGTATTCCCTGATGTACCGCGCGGCATGGGGCTCGGCGGCTCGGCCGCCATCGCCGTGGCGATCATCCGCGCGCTCGACCGCCACTTCGGCCTGGGTCTTGGCAACACCGAGGTTAATGAACTCGCCCAGCTTTCCGAGGAAATTGCCCACGGCCAGCCGAGCGGCATCGACAACACGCTGGCCACCTGGGGCCAGCCACTGCTCTTCCGTCGAGGCAGCCCGCCACTCGCCGAACCGCTGCACCTCGGCCAGCCGCTGCAGCTGGTGATCGGCATGACCCACAGCGAAGGCCTCACGGCACGGACCGTCGGACGGGTCCGTGAGGCGCGCGAACGCCATCCCCGCCTGTACGAAAAAATCTTCGATGACATAGACGCCCTGGTGCTGCAGTCCGTGGCAGCCCTGCGCGATGACAACCAGAAGGCACTCGGCGAACTCATGAACATCTGCCAGGGCCTGCTCAATGCCCTGCAGGTCTCCACGCCGGAACTCGAGCGTCTCATCGGCATTGCGCGCGACGCCGGCGCGGTCGGCGCGAAGCTCACCGGTGGTGGCGGTGGCGGTGCGATGGTGGCGCTGTGTGAAGACGACGGCAGCCGCGTGCAGCAGGCAATCGAGCGGCAGGGTTTTCGTGCCCTCGCCGTACGCATCGGGACCAGCCCGTGAGTACGCTCGGCGCGGCGGCAAACAACCCGCAGGACCTGCTGGTCCTGGTGGATGCCGCGGACCGCGAGGCCGGCTTCCTGTCCAAGGAGGAGTGCCACCGGGGCAGTGGCATCCTGCACCGCGCATTCTCCGTTTTCCTCTTCAACCACCAGGGCGAGCTGCTGATCCAGCAGCGCAGTGCGGCCAAACCACTGTGGCCGCTCCACTGGGCCAACAGCTGCTGCAGCCATCCGCGTCGCGGTGAGAACGTCGCCGATGCCGTGCACCGTCGCATCGCCGAGGAGCTGTCACTCAGCGCAGAGGTCCGCTTCCTCTACAAGTTCGAGTACCAGGCGACTTACGGCACGGTCGGCGCCGAGCACGAACTCTGCTGGGTCTTCACCGGTTCCACCCGCGGCGAGCCGCGTGCCAACGCAGGGGAAGTCGCCGCCTGGCGCTGGATCACACCCGAGGCACTGAGCGCAGGGATTGCCACCGATCCAGCAGCCTATACGCCCTGGCTCAGGCTCGAGTGGGCGGAAATCACCGCGCGCCACCTGCCACAGATTCTCAAACCCTGAGACAGACGGGCCACCCAGGCACTCCAACGCCCGCAAACCACCGCATCCAGGCGGGGGCGGGATGGACGCAGTCGCGGAGCCGCTTGCGCAGTGAGGGGTGGATCAGCGGAACCTGGCCTGCCACTGCAGCATGTATTCATCGTCACCGCGGGGATCAACACGGAGGTGCCAGCCCGAATCCGCACCGCCAACCAGGAAATCGGCAAGCTGACCGACGGCGACGGAGCGGCCTTTCACCCAGTCGATCGTCCTGGTGCGGAATTTGCGTCGGCTGCGATCCAGCTGGACGTTGAGATTGGCAGCCAGCTCCGCCGACGGCACCACCGCGCTGGTTTCTTCCAGCACATCACCAGACGAAAGGGCAAGGGTGGCAAGACCACGCTCACCCACAAGCAGCGGCATGACCGCGCGTGCCACGGCCGCATCCGTATCAAAGTCATGACCGGCGGCATGGGGCAGCACCTCATCGGCCAGTGCGCCAGATGCGAGCAACGCCAGCAGAGGCAATGCCCCCGCGGACCTGCACAGCAGTCCGGCAGAAAAACTGACGGGAGCGACGTTGCCTGTCTGCATGGACCAGATGTCCCGGCCACCAGGACCGTTGCGGGCCTCGACTCGCCGCCACCATAGGCCACACAACCCGCACCCACGGTGAACACCGTCACCGTTTAAGCCCGCCTTGATATGTCCAGCCGGTTCTGTAAAAGCAACGCCGCCACTTACGTCAAACGGCGTGGCGGATCACCTGCCGGATTACCTGCCTGGGCACCTGGATGGTTCGCGCCAGGGCCGGTGCAGCCGGAGCCGGCTCACAGCCGGCTCCGGGTCTGTCTCAATCCATGCGAATCATTTCACCTCGATCTCGACCTGCCTGGGCCTGACGGCCTCGGCCTTGGGGATGTGCACCCTGAGCACGCCATCCTTCGAATCGGCGTAAATGCGCTTTTCGTCGGCATCCGCCGGCAGCGTGAAACTGCGCGCAAAGCTGCCGTAGAAGGATTCCACACGATGCTGTTTTTCGCTGTCGTCCGTGCGCTCGAAGCGTCGCTCGCCACGGATGGTGATGACACCTTCCTGCACCGTCACCTGGACATCCTTTTTTTCGACTTCGGGCAATTCCGCCTTGATGAGGTATTCCTTGTCCGTCTCCGAGATGTTGGCGACCGGGCGCCACTGCACCACGTCGGCGGTCTCGCCGGACGCTGCCGGCAACGAGAGCCGATGCAGCCGGTTATAGCGCTCGAAAATGTCGTCCAGTTCCCGCAGGGGGCTCCAGTTCACCAGTGTCATGGGACTTCTCCTGTCTCGTGAATCGTGTTTTCCACCAGCCGGTTCGTCACCGGCCATGGCCCATGAGATGGGGACAGGCGCAGGATTTTCAATGCCGCCGGGACAGCCCCGGGGCAGCTCAGCCCGTGGCCGTCGGGGTGACCGTGAGGACATCGCAGGGCAGTCGCCCCATCACGGCATCCGCGGTGCTGCCCACCAGCAGGCGCTGCAGGCGGCTGCGGGCCACCCAGCCCATGATGACGAGATCCACACCATCGCGGCTCGCCAGATCGGGAATGGCCTCGCGCGGATCAGCCGCCTCCAGGCGCAGATCGGCAGCCGCGATCCCGTGGCGTTGCATCAGCTTTTCGAGGGCCGCGCGGTGCGCGGCAAGCGACCCCTCCCGGCTGCGAAACACCGCCGGCTGGGCTCCCGGTGCGCGCATCGGCAGGTACTCGGTGGGCAGGTGGCAATGGAGCAGCTGGACACGTCCACCCGGTGCGCATAGCTGGCGGGCCAGGCTGACGAGGCGGTCGTCGAGACTCGCATCGCGGTCATGTGCATGCATGGGATCCACGGCGACGAGAATGCGGGAATAAGCAGGCCCGGCAGTACGCACCAGCAACACGGGACAGGTGGCGCGCCGGATCAGCTTCCAGTCCGTGGCGCCAAGGCCGCGGCGCTGTTGTCGTGACGGACGTGGCGCTGCAACCAGCAGGTCGGCAGCAAACTCACGGGCCGCATTGATGTAGCCCGCGAACTCGATATGCGACCAGCGCACCATGACACTGGACGGCACGCCGCTGTCGCGCAGTGCCGCAGCCTGCACCTCCAGTGCTTCCTGGCGTGCCGCCATCAGCGCCGCGCGTACGGCAGCCAGCGGACGGAAATTGTCAGGGCGCTCACTGGCGGCATCGGCCTCACAAACCATCGCCGCGAGTCGCAATTCCGCACTGCACTGCCGTGCCACGGCAGTCGCCCGGGCCAGGACGGCTTCCGGCGCATCCCGGGACATGACCGCAAAAATACGCTGCACGTCCACGGCAGCGGCTTCACCCGCCACTCAGCGGGCCGCGATGGTGAGGGCCGCGTCGAGCGCGCCGATCAGGTCCTCGACGTCTTCCATGCCGACCGACAGGCGCACCAGGCCATCGGTGATGCCAACGCGCTTGCGCTCGGCTTCCTCGACAT
>CAZQGA010000222.1:0-4384 GCA_964592735.1 uncultured Chromatiaceae bacterium
GAGTACGCCCGGCCATTCGCCGCCGCCGCCGATGATGACCATGCCGCGACCGCCCGTCGCCTCGTTCAGGGTCGATACCGAGTTGGCGATCTTCAGCGGGTGCATCTCGTAAGGGCTGATGATCAGCGCCCCCAGGCGGATGCGGCTGGTGACGGCGGCGGCCGGCATCAGCGACATGAAGGCATCGCGGCCACTCGAATAGTTCGACGTCCACAGGCCGCGGATGCCGTAGCCTTCGGCAAGCTTCGCGAGTTCGGCCACCTGTGCCGGCGTGACATCGGCTTCGAGGATGACATCGATTTCCATGGCGGCTTTCCCTTTTTCGTGACGTGGCTTCGTGATGTGGGCGGATTCGGCCGAGCCTAGCACGCTCGCGGCGGCGGCCTGTTGACCTGTGGCTTCGGCTTATACCTACGCGGGGATCCCGCTACACTAGCGCGCCTCCCTGTACTGCGGACCCCTGGTTTTGCCCCGCACCCTGAGCATCGTCGACCGGCTGGCGGACCTGCGCCACCGGGATCTCTACCGGCGCCGGCGTCTGGTCGAGGGCCCACAGGGCCGCGAGATCCGCATCGACGGGCGGGCACTGCTCAATTTCTGCAGCAACGACTACCTCGGCCTCGCTGCGGATCCGCGGGTGCGCGAGAGCCTGCGTGAGGCGGCTCTGCGCTGGGGCGTGGGTGCTGGTGCTTCGCACCTCGTCTGCGGCCATACGCACGCCCACCACGACCTGGAGGAAGCGCTGGCGCAGTTCACCGGCAGGCCGCGCGCGCTGCTCTTCGGCAGCGGCTACGCGGCCAACATGGGCACCGTCGCCGCACTGCTTGGCCCTGGTGATCGCGTATTCGAGGATCGCCTCAAACACGCCTCGCTCATCGATGGTGGTCTGTTGAGCCGCGCGCGCTTCAGCCGCTACCGGCATCTCGATCTGGTGGATCTCGAACGCCAGCTGCAGGCGGGGGAGGTGGCTTCCGGCGGACAGGCGCTGGTCGTGAGCGATGGCGCGTTCAGCATGGACGGTGACCTCTGCCTGCTGGAGGGCCTGGTCGAGGTCGCGCGACGTCACGGCGCCTGGCTGATGATCGATGACGCCCACGGGCTTGGCGTGCACGGGCGCGGCGGACGCGGCCTGGTGGATGCCGGGCGCTACTCGACCGCCGATGTGCCGGTGCTGGTCGGCACACTCGGCAAGGCTTTCGGCACCGCCGGTGCCTTCGTCGCCGGCGATGAAGACCTGGTTGAACTGCTCATCCAGCAGGCGCGTCCCTACGTTTACACCACGGCATTGCCGGCTGCGCTGGCAGCCGCGACGCTCACCAGCCTGCGGATTGCCGGGGAGGAAGAATGGCGGCGCGCACGGCTGCGCGATCTCGTCGTGCGATTTCACGCAGGTCTCGCTGCCCTGGGCCTGCCGGTGCCGGGCTCGACGCTGCCGATCCAGCCGATTCTCATCGGTGATCCGGCGCGTGCTGTTGCGCTCAGCACGGCGCTGGAGGCCGCGGGTCTGCTGGTCACGGCGATCCGGCCACCGACCGTGCCACCCGGCACCTCGCGCCTGCGCGTGACTTTCACGGCAGGGCATGAGCTGGCGGATGTGGACCGGCTCGTCGAAGCGCTGGCTGCTGCGCTGCAGGTCCTGCCAGCGGAGACGGGCAGTGGCTGAGTTCTTCGTCACGGGTACGGACACCGGCGTCGGCAAGAGCCTCGTCACCGCGGGCCTGCTGCGTGCTGCAGCGCTGCGGGGCCTGCGCAGCACGGGCGTGAAGCCGCTCGCCGCCGGGGCGCAATGGCATGGCGGCGGCTGGCGCAACGACGACGCGCTGCTGCTGCAGGCCGCTTCGAGCGCGGCACTCGATTACCCGGCGACCAACCCGCTGCTGCTGCACGCGGCCATGGCACCGCACCTGGCTGCAGCTGCCGAGGGAGTGACGCTCGATGCGGCTGTGCTGGCAGGGCATTGCCGTGCAGCGGCGGGCCACGGACACAACCTGCTGCTCGCCGAGGGTGCGGGCGGCTGGCTGGTGCCGCTCAATGCGCGCGAGACGATGGCCGATGTCGCGGTGTTGCTCGGCTGGCCGGTGGTCCTGGTCGTCGGCATGCGCCTGGGCTGCCTGAACCATGCGCTGCTCACTGCCGCGGCGATCCGTGCGGCGGGACTGCGGCTGGCCGGCTGGGTGGCGAATACGCTGTCGCCTGTGATGCCGGCGCTTGCGCAGAACATCGCCACGCTCGATGAACGCCTGGCGGCGCCACGCCTGGGCAGCGTGCCCTGGTTCGGCGCGGAAGTGACACCGGATGCTGCCGTGGCTCATCTCGATCCAGGCATCCTGCTGGAGCCGCGTCGTGCTTGAGTTCGACCGCCAGCACCTCTGGCATCCCTATACCTCGATGACGGCGCCGCTGCCGGCATATCCGGTGGTGTCCGCCGCGGGCTGCCGCATCCGTCTCGCCGACGGGCGTGAGCTGGTGGACGGCATGGCGTCCTGGTGGTGCGCGATCCACGGCTATAACCATCCCGCTTTGAACGAGGCGGTGCAGGCCCAGCTCGGCCGCATGGCCCATGTGATGTTCGGCGGCCTTACGCATGAGCCCGCCGTGGCGCTCGCGCGGCGCCTGCTCGATATCGTGCCAGCCGGCCTCGACAAGGTTTTTTTCTGCGACTCAGGCTCGGTGTCCGTCGAGGTCGCGATCAAGATGGCGTTGCAGTACTGGTCCGCGCAGGGGCGGCCAGGCAAGGCGCGCCTGCTGACGATTCGCGGCGGCTACCACGGTGATACCTTCGGGGCGATGGCGGTCTGCGATCCGGTCAACGGCATGCACGAGCGCTTCGCGCCCGTGTTGCCGCGCCATCTCTTCGCCCCGCGGCCGCGCAGCCGCTTCGGCAGTGCGCTCGAGCCGGGCGATCTCGACGGCTTTGCCGGGCTGATCGAAGCGCACGCCGGCGAACTTGCCGCGGTGATCCTCGAGCCGATCGTGCAGGGTGCCGGCGGCATGTGGTTCTACCCGGCTGAATACCTGCGCGGTGTCGCCGGACTTTGCCGGCGCCACGAAGTACTGCTGATCGTCGATGAGATCGCCACCGGCTTCGGGCGTACGGGGCGGCTCTTTGCCTGCGAGCACGCCGGCATCAGCCCCGACATCCTCTGTGTCGGCAAGGCGCTGACGGGGGGCTACATGACGCTTGCCGCGACGCTCGCCACGGCACGGATTGCGCAAGGCATTGCCGCCGATGGGGGCGTGCTGATGCACGGGCCGACGTTCATGGCCAATCCGCTCGCCTGTGCGGTCGCTGCACGCAGCATCGACCTGCTGCTCGAAGGGCCCTGGCAGGCGCGGGTCGGCGCGATCGAGGCACAGCTGCGCGCTGAGCTCACGCCGCTCGGCGCCCATCCGGCAGTCGCCGACGTGCGGGTGCTCGGCGCCATTGGCGTCGTGGAGATGAGGGAGCCGGTACCGCTCGAAGAGCTGCAGCGCCGCTTCGTCGCGGCCGGCGCCTGGATCCGGCCTTTTGGCCGGCTGGTTTATCTCATGCCGCCTTACATCATCAGTGCCGCTGAGCTCAGCCTGCTCACGCGCGCCATCGCCGACAATCTCGACGTGCCCGCCTGAGCGGTCGTCGGGCGGCTCCTGCAGGAGGAAGACCCATGGCACTCAAACGTCCCCGGTACGCAGATGGCACGCTGGTCGTGCTCGAGCATGAATCGCGCATCCTGAAGGACAACCCGCTCGGTGATCCGCATCGCCGGCGCCTCGGCGTGTGGCTGCCACCGCAGTACGAGGGCAGTTCGCGGCGGCGCTTCCCGGTGCTCTACGACCTCGTCGGCTTCACCGGCTCCGGGCTCTCGCATGCGAACTGGAAGCCCTTTGGCGACAACGTGCCGGAACGTGCGGCCCGGCTCATCGGCGAAGGCCGCATGGCGCCGGCGATCATTGTTTTTCCCGACTGCTTCACCGCGCTCGGCGGCAACCAGTACATCAACTCGGGCGCCATCGGGCGTTATGCGGACTATCTCACGCGCGAGATCGTGCCCTTCGTCGACCGTGAGTTCCGTACGAAGGCGGGCCGCGAGCACCGCGGCTGCTTCGGCAAGTCATCCGGCGGCTATGGCGCGATCATCCACGGCATGAAGTACCCGCGGACCTGGGGCGCGATCGCCGACCACTCCGGGGATGCGTACTTCGATTTCATCTATCGCTGCGACTGGCCGAACACGCTGAACGAGCTGGCCCGGCACCGGCGGCCATTGCGCCGGCCCGGCAGCTACGCGGCGCGGGATGAAGCCGGTCGCAAGGGTCTCGCTGAGGGCCGGGATGACGGCCGCATCCGCCGCTTCCTCGGGAAGGTCTGGAAGAAGGAGAAGCTCTCGACTGCCGAGGGCCATGC
>CAZQGA010000223.1:0-4378 GCA_964592735.1 uncultured Chromatiaceae bacterium
GGGTCTACGAGGCCGATGCGCTGATGCAGGCCATGACCACGCTGCGGCCGCAGCGCGTCGGCCTGATGCTGCGGCACTGCCGCAGCATCAAGGCCAAGCGGCTGTTCCTGGCCCTGGCCGAGCGCCATCGACATGCGTGGCTGTCGCACGTGCCACTGGAGGGCGTCGATCTGGGCCGGGGCAAGCGGGCGCTCGTGCCCGGCGGGCGCCTGCATCCGACCTACCAGATTACCTTGCCGGGAGACCTCGATGAGCACCTGGCTTGACCACTGGGACCGGCGCTACACGGACCGCGTGCGGCTGCTGGTCGAGATCCTGCCGGTGTTGGCCTCGGAGCCGGGCTTTGCACTCAAGGGCGGCACGGCCATCAACCTGTTCGAGCACGATCTGCCGCGCCTGTCGGTGGACATCGATCTGGCCTGGTTGCCGGTGCACGACTATGCCGAAGATGCGAAGCTGATCGCTGAAGCGCTCGGGCGGTTGGTCGATGCGTTGCGCGCCCGGCCTCTGAAATTGCAGGTGCAGACCTCGGCGGGGGAGGGCGGGGCGGTCACTCGCTTGGTGGCCAGTCGCGGCCGTGCGCGCGTGCAGATCGAGACGACGCCGGCCATGCGAGGCACGATGCATCCGGTGCGAACCATGGTCGTGAGGCCGCGGGTGGAAGAGGCCTTCGGCTTTGCCGAGGTGCAGGTGCTGGCGTTCGCCGACCTCTATGCGGGCAAGCTGGCGGCTGCGCTGTCGCGGCAGCACCCGCGTGATCTCTTCGACGTAGGCCTGTTGCTGGAGGATGAACGCGCGGATGCAGATCTCTGGCGAACCTTTCTCGTGTACCTGACGTGCAGTCCGAAGCCGGCCTGGGAGATGCTGGCACCGCGCGTGCCGGCGGATTTCGAGGTCACCTTCGAGGCCCACTTCAAGGGGATGACGTCCGAGCCTATCAGCGTGGCTGCCTTGCTGGAAAGCCGCGAGCGCCTGTTGGCGCGCGTAGCGCATTGGCTGGATGGGCCGTCGCGAGCATTTCTGCAATCCGTCGAGGATGAGAAGCCGGATTTCAGTTTGATCGGACTTGCCCATGCGGCCGAGTTGCCAGGTGTGTGGCGCAAGCTGCACAACCTGGCGCAGCGCACGGCCGCCAAGCGTGCGGCAGATCGTCAGCAGCTTGACGACACGCTGGCGCGAATCACCGGTGCCGGATGACGAAGGAGGCTGACGCGATGGTTCACGATTTCATACTGGTCTATGCGCTGGACTCGGGCGTGGGGTCGCAGGAGGATGTTCTTCGTCGGTTGGCGGGCAGCGACTGCGCCGATGCCACGGTCGGCTGGGGACGGCCGGGTCATGTCGGCCTGGCTTTCAGCAGGGAGGCGAGCGACCGCGATGCTGCGGTCAAGCTTGCAACGGCGCAGATGGCACAGGCGCTGCCCGGGGCGGTACTGGTCCGGGCGGATGCGCTGGTTTTTCCCGATCACACGCTGCCGCGTGACGAGGCGTTGGCGCGCATCAACGAGGCCCTTGCCCCGCCACGGCAAACAACGACAATCACCGCATCCTGACAAGGAGCAAAGGCATGAGCACTACCGTTCTCGATCTCACTGCGGACGAGGTTCTTTCGACCACCCGCGCAGTACGCAGGCGCCTCGACCTGACACGCCCGGTGCCTCGCGAAATCGTCGAGGAATGCATGACGCTCGCCATGCAGGCGCCGAACGGATCGAACATGAACACCTGGCGCTTCATGGCGGTCGATGACCGCGCGACGATCGCGCGCATGGCTGCAATCTATGACGCAGCCATGGAGGATCACATCCGCTCCCTCGGAGAGGCTGTCGGGGAGAACTACGCCGGAGCAGCGATCTCGGGCGCGGAAAGGATCGGCGATTCGGTGCAGTACCTGCGCGAGCACATGAGCGAGGTGCCGCTGCTCGTGATTCCGCTGTTTGCCGGACGCACCGAAAATGCCAGCGTGTTCATGCAGGCGAGCCTGTGGGGTTCGGTCGTGCAGGCGGCGTGGAGCTTCATGCTTGGGCTGCGCCCGCGCGGGCTCGGCAGCTGCTGGACCACCGTCCACCTGCGTCGCGAGCGCGAGATGGCCGAGCTGCTCGGCATCCCGTCCAGCTACACGCAGGTCGGGCTTCTGCCCGTTGCCTATACCTTGGGCACGGATTTTCGTCCTGCCTGGCGCAAGCCCGTTTCCGAGGTGCTGCGCTGGAACCGTTTCGACTGAGGGCGGCGCCTGCCATTGCAGCCGAACCGACTCACCATCAGAGGAGAACCAGTGATGGCGCACGAATATTCCGCCGTCGAACTGCTCAATCTCGAATCCGTGCGCACGCTGATGGCTCCGCCGCCGGGATTCGATATCACCACGCTGTTCGCCGAGGATGCGGTCTGGTGGAACGGCCTGCCGCGGCTGCACGCCCCGGGCGCCAGTTGCGAGCACCGCGGGATCGAGGCGATCCGCGCGCTCCTGCACGGCTCAGGCAAGGATCGGCGCGAGCTTGGAATCGATGCCTACGATCTGTCGACGGTGCGCTACGAGAACGTGATCGAGGTGGTCGACGGTGATCGCGTCGTGCGCCAGCAGACCATGCACGCAAAAACCCGGTCGGGGCGTGACTACTGCAACGTCTACTGCTTCGTGTTCGAGTTCGACGCCGCCGGCCGGATCGCCTACCTTACCGAACACTGGAACACCTGGTATGCGGATCGCTTCCTGTTCGACCAGATTGCGCCAACACCACCGCGGGCCGGTGGGAGTTGAGGTCGCGCCGCGCGAAAAGAACCGGACACCCCACCCGCTTTGCAGCGGGTGGGGTGGGCGACTTCCTCCGTCAGGCAGCCCTTGCCGGCAGCTCCTGCCGCCGCCGCATGCCGACGCCGATAGCGCCAAGGCCAAGGATCAGCAGTGCCCAGGTGCCCGGTTCCGGTACGGAGGTGCCGGGGCCGTTGCCAACGATCGGGTCATTGCTTTTGACGTTCGGCGGCGCGTCGTTGCCAACCGGGTCGTTATTGCCGAGGGTGTCAAGGCCGGTGAGGCGTGTGCCGCCGACCGTGGCGTTACCCGAACCACTGAAGCTGCTGGCATAGACCGACCCATCGATGCCGGTGTTGCCGGACATCGACACCAATGCATTGGGTGCGAGGACGCTCCCTGCAAGACTTGCGTTTCCCGCCAGCTTGACGCTGCTGCCATCGTGGAAATTGAAGAGAACGCTGTCGGGACCCAGTCCTGCGAGGGCAGACCAGTTACCGCCCTTGCTGAAGTCGCCACTGATGTTGAGGATCAGCAGTTCCGCGCCGACGGCGTTGATCGACGAAAGCCCGGCGAGCTGCGCGGCGGTGATGTTGACGACGTTGAGTCCACTCCCGCCGGTGAGGACGTTGCCAGCGATGCTGGAAGCAGTCTGTTCGAGGCCAAGGTAGTAGGCAGACAGGCCAGTCGCATCGATCATTGCCGCGGCTACCTCGGCAGTGGTGAGATCGGCAAGCGTATGAGTTGGGGTGCCGGACTTGCTGAAACTGCCGGCGGCGACACTTCCGTAAGTGCCGTTTCCGGACAGCGAGGTTGCCCCGCTTGTGTAGATGGTGGCGTCGCTCGGCATGGTCGCGCTCAGCGCCGGCTGCGCTGTCGCAAAAGCAACGACGGCCAGAATTGTGGCTATGGGTCTGGTCATCGTGGTTCTCCCGCTGTCCAGTAGATGAAGAAATCGCCATTTAATCTAAGCAAAATTCATGCCTCATTAAAAAGATGTTGCAAATCAATGATTTGAATTCTCTTATAGCAAATATCCCAGAAAATTGTAAAGAATCATGACGTCAGGTGATAAGACATGACCATGGCTCCACTCCCGGGTAGGCGCTTCACGCTTGTGCAAGCCGGTAGACTCGGGCGAGATTCACGACCAGATACGAGCGCTTCACATCACACCAGAAATCTTGCAGCCGCGTAGCGCCAGGGGGCGCGTCCATGAACGCCGTTGAAATCGAACAAGCCATCACCGACCTCGCGGAGCAGCCTTTTGATGCCGCCGAGTTCCCCTACGCCTTCCTCGAGGCCTTCGGCAACAAGGCCACCACCCTCAAGCGCCTGCGCGCCGGGGCGTCGAACAAATCCGACCTGGGCGGCGTTCTCCAGACCAGCAACATCCACATCCTGACCTGCGAGGCCGGGCAGGTGACGCAGACGCTGGCCGCGCTCAAGGCCAGCCCGGCCACACACAAGGCCAAGGCCAAGTTCATCCTTGCCACCGACGGCGCGGATTTTGAAGCCGAAGAACTTACCAGCGGCGACACCATTGCCTGCGCCTTTGCCGACTTCCCCGATCACTTCGGCTTCTTCCTGCCGCTGGCGGGCATCAGCACCGTCCGCCAGATCAGC
>CAZQGA010000224.1:0-4371 GCA_964592735.1 uncultured Chromatiaceae bacterium
CCAGAAAGTCATAATCAAAGCCCACCACAGAGAGATCGCCCGGAATCGCCGTCCCCATCGCGCCCGACGCCTCGTACACCCCCGCCGCCATCAGGTCCGATGCGGCGAAGATTGCGGTGGGAGGCTCGGGAAGGCGCAGCATGCGCGCAGTTGCCTCCGCTGCCGTCTGCTGCTGGAAGTCACACTGCGCGACGAACTCCTCCGGCACGTTCAGCCCGCAGGATCGCACGGCATCCAGGAATCCGTCCAGCCGCTCGCGGAGCCCGAACGTCATCGGCCAGAGCGAACCCGTGCGGGCCCAGTTGACCAGATCGTCGATCTTGGTGACGACAAAGCCGCGCTGTTGCAGCATCTGCGGCGGATTCTGCGTCAATCCCACTCCAGCGCCCCCTTCTTCCATTCATAGATGAAGCCGACGACGAGGACAGCCAGGAAGATGCCCATCGCGAGGAGACCGGCCAGCCCGAGACCATCGAGCGCCACCGCCCAGGGAAACAGGAAGGCGATCTCCAGATCGAACACGATGAAGAGGATGGCAACGAGGTAATAGCGCACGTCGAATTTCGCGCGCGTGTCCTCGAAAGCCTCGAAACCGCACTCATAGGCGGACAGCTTTTCGGGATCTTTCTGGCCGCGGCCAAGGAGGAAGCCAGCTCCCAGCAGGACCAGGCCAATTGCCGTGGCTATCCCCAGGAAGACGAGCACTGGCAGGTAGTTCTGCAGCAAGCTGTTACCTCAATCCATCACGACCGGGGCGGGATCCTTGCGGAGAACGCCCCACTGCCCAATTACCTGATCACTCCCCTGACCGAATGGTGCCGATGGTGAGACTCGAACTCACACGGCTTGCGCCACCGCCCCCTCAAGACGGCGTGTCTACCAATTCCACCACATCGGCATTCAGTCAGATTACGGACTCGTACCAGCCTCCGGGGCCGGCGTCTCCCCACCCGTTGCCGGAACATCACCCGTCGGCTGGGTTTCGGTGCCCGGCAATGGCGCTATCGTGGCAGCTGCGGATGGCTGCTCAATCACGCTCTTCACCACGGGCCGCTCTGCACCGAGATAGGCCAGCCCGAGGCTTGTCGCAAAAAAAATCGTTGCCAGCACCGCCGTGGAGCGCGACAAAAAATTTGCCGAACCTTTGGCCCCGAAGACGGTGGCCGAGGCACCTGCCCCGAAAGCAGCCCCCGCTTCCGCTCCCTTGCCGCGCTGAACCAGCACGAGGCCTATGATCATGACGCCCACGATGACTTGCAGCACCAACAACAAGGTATGAATGGTTGTCATGTCGCCGTTCCCGCAGCTGCGCTGCAGATCGCAAGGAAATCACCCGCATCGAGGGAAGCCCCGCCGACCAGGCCCCCATCAATGTCTGGCATGGCAAAAAGCGTCTGGGCATTGACTCCCTTGACGCTGCCGCCGTACAGGATACGAAGCTCGCTCGCCATTCTAGCAGACCGCGCTGCAACGGCGTGCCGAATGGACGCATGCACCTCCTGCGCCTGCTCTGGTGATGCCGTATGGCCCGTGCCGATCGCCCAGACCGGCTCGTAGGCCACGATGCCGCGGGCCAGCTCATCAGGCGTGGCCACCGAAAAAACAGCCTCCAGCTGACGTTGCACCACCGTACGGGTTGCGCCTGCCTCCCGCTCCTGCAGGGTCTCGCCCACGCACAGGATCGGCGTCAGGCCGGCAGCCACGACCGCCTTGAACTTGCGGGCGACCAGCTCGTCGGATTCCCCATGGAGGCTGCGACGCTCGGAATGGCCAACCAGGGCGTGGCTGCAGCCGACCTCTTTCAGCATGGTGGCAGACACTTCGCCGGTATACGCACCCTGCGCTTCGGCGGAGGCGTCCTGGGCACCGAGCAGAACCGGGCTGCCCTTGAGCAGCTCATGGGCCTCGGCAAGGTATACAAACGGCGGGCAAACCAGAACGTCCAGGGCCCACTCGGGGCGCAGGCCCGCCCGGAGCGCATCAAGCAGGCTCGTATTGGCTGCCCGGCTTCCGTGCAGCTTCCAGTTTCCCGCAACCAGGGGCCGCCTCATGAGGATCCCATCAAGCCATGCCAGGCGACCTGCGAACTGCGGCGCCTTCGACGGGCGCGAAGGTTAGCCGCCCCCCACGGTGAAATCAATGGCGACAAACCACCGTGCCGGCGGCTCAGGCTGCCTCATCGGCGACGGCTCGGGCGATCTGCTCGGCAAGGCGGCGAACCTCGCCATCGTCCTCGCCCTCCACCATGACCCGCACCAGCGGTTCAGTGCCGGAAGGCCGCAACACCACACGCCCGCGGGAGCCCAGAATCTGTTCGACCCTCTCGACTGCCGAACGGACTGAAGCGCTCCCTGCCAGATCCACCGGGCGGGCGATCCGCACATTGATCAGGACCTGGGGAAACTTGCGCATGCCGCCAACCAGATCTGCCAGGCTGCGCCCGGAATTCTTCATGACCGCAAGTACCTGCAGGGCCGTGACCAGCCCGTCGCCCGTGGTGGTCTGGTCAAGGCAGAGGATGTGCCCGGATGTCTCGCCACCGAGACGGCCGCCTGTCTCCCGGAGCAGTTCGAGCACGTACCGGTCACCCACCCTGGCCCTGCGGAACCCCGCACCAAGTTCGGCCAACGCCAGCTCGAGGCCCAGGTTGCTCATCAGCGTGCCAACCACCGGCCCTGCGAGCAGATCACGCCGGCAGAGGTCCGCCGCCAGGACATAGAGGATCTGGTCCCCGTCGACGAGGTTACCGAGATGATCAACCATGACCACGCGGTCACCATCACCATCAAAGGCGATGCCGGCGTCAGCGCCGACCCCCTTGACCATGAGCCTGAGCAAATCAGGCTGGGTGGAGCCACAGCCGTCATTGATGTTGCGCCCGTTGGGAGAGCACCCGATCGGCACGATCTCCGCCCCCAGCTCAGTGAAAGTCCGGGGTGCCACCTTGTACGCAGCCCCATGGGCGCAGTCGACGACAATCTTCAGCCCATCGAGCCGCAGTTTGCCAGGCAGCGTACCGATGCAAAACCGCTGGTACTGTTCGATGGCGCTCTGCAGGCGCTTCGCCCGGCCCAGGGCTGCCGATTCCCGCGTTATGGCCGGCTCATCGAGGCGTGCTTCGATGGAGGCCTCGATGCTGTCGGAAAGCTTGCTGCCATTGCGATCAAAAAACTTGATGCCGTTGTCAAAGTACGCGTTGTGGGAGGCACTGATGACCACGCCGAGATCGGCCTCTGATGCCTGGGTCATATGGGCAATACCCGGCGTCGGCAGGGGTCCGAGCAAGGCCACATCCATGCCAGCCGCAACAAAACCCGCTTCCAGCGCCGACTCGAACATGTATCCCGAGACCCGCGTGTCCTTGCCAATCATGACCTGCCCACCCTCCGGAGCAAGCACGCGGGCAGCCGCGCTGGCCAGGCGCAGCGCAAACTCAGCGGTCATCGGGTGTTCTCCAACCCGCCCGCGAATGCCATCGGTACCAAAAAACTGCCTGCTCATTGACTCCCGCTCCCCTTCACGGCCCGGATGATGCGCAGCGCCTCTACCGTCGGGCCAACATCGTGCACGCGAATGACTGATGCCCCCTCGAGGGCTGCATAGACCGCCAGGGCCACGCTGCCATGTACACGGTCATCGACTGGCTTGCCGGTCAGGGCGCCGATCATCGCCTTGCGCGACAGTCCGACCACCACCGGCAGTCCATGACCCGCCAGCGCAGGCAGCGCCCGCAGCAGTTGCAGATTATGCGACAGGTTCTTGCCGAACCCGAACCCCGGGTCGATCAGCAACCGGCTGCGCGCCACCCCGGCAGCTTCGCAGGCCGCGACCCGCCCGAGAAGGAAGCTCGTCACCTCCGCAACCACATCGTCGTAAGCAGGCGCAAGCTGCATGCTGGCTGGCTCCCCCTGCATGTGCATGAGGCACACCGGTACGTCGAGCCCGGCGGCCGCCTCCAGGGCTTCCGGACGGCGTAGCGCCCGGACATCGTTGATCATCCCCGCACCCGCTGCTGCGGCGGCCCGCATCACCGCCGGCTTGCTGGTATCAATCGACAGCAGGCAGGGCACTCGCCGCGCAACAGCCTCGAGCACGGGGATGACCCGGGCCATTTCATCGGCCTCGCTCACGGCGGAGGCCCCTGGTCGCGTGGATTCCCCCCCAATGTCGAGGATGTCGGCACCCGCTGCGGCCATGGCCTCGGCGTGCATCACGGCCTGGTCCAGCCGTGAATAACGACCCGCATCCGAAAAGGAATCCGGGGTGACGTTGAGCACGCCCATGACGAGCGGGCGGTCAACGGGCAGCAAGCGGACAGACCCTCAGCACAGGAGAGGGTTGGTATATCGTAGTTTTTAGCTCCTTGTGAAT
>CAZQGA010000225.1:0-4312 GCA_964592735.1 uncultured Chromatiaceae bacterium
AGCAATCCACCGGCCTTGATGATTTCCAGCATGAACCCGCAGCCTCGAAACGCCTTCCAGCCAGGACCACAACCCGCTCAACGGCCGACAGTTTAACCCAGGCGTTACAGGCTGCTACGGGTTCGTCCGCACGGCACAGGCTGGAGCTGCAGGTGGTGCATGGGTCCACAGGTGCGCCGCATCGCGCCGCTCGGCATGGATGAGGTGCAGGCCATGCCGGCTACCCGCGAAAACCAGGGCGCCCTCCTCGGCGGTATCGACCACGCAGGCACCGGCCGCCAGCCAGCGCTCGCGCACGCTCGCAGCCGGGAAGCCCCAGCGGTTGCGGTAGCCGGTGGAGAACACGACGACCTGCGGCCGGGTGACATCGACGAAAGCCTGCCCGGAGGAGGACTTGCTGCCATGGTGGGCCGCCAGCACGAGATCGGCGGATTCGAGCAGGCCACGACCAGCGAGGACATCCTCCTGGCGCCGCGAAATGTCACCCGGCAGCAGGACGCTCGCGCCCGGCACATCGATCCTCAGCACGCAGGAACCGTCGTTCCCGGTGAGCGCCGAGTCCACCGGTGGACTCAGCACCCGGAAATGCACCTGATCCCAGGTCCAGGACTCGTCCGCCACGCAAGGCAAGGGCTGGATCCGTTCCGGCCTTGTATTCGTTTCGCCGATCAGCCTGGCCTCCGGATACGCACGCAACACGGCGGCTGCCCCACCGGCATGATCCATGTCATCGTGGGAGATCATCAGCGCATCGAGCCGGCGCAGGCGGGCAGCCTGCAGGACTGGCACGACCACGGATTCACCGGCATCGCGCAGGCGAAAGGCGGGGCCGGTGTCATAGACGAGCGCATGGCTTGCCGTCTGCACCAGCACGGCGAGGCCCTGGCCGACATCGAGCACCGTCACGCGGAACTCCCCTGCCGGGATGCGCTGGGCACTGCCGCTCCCGGCCAGCACCGGCAGCAGGCAGATGCAGGCCAGCAAGCGCAGTGGCAAAGGGCGCCACCAGGCCATGATCAGCGCTGCCAGTGCACACAGCGCGAGAGCCAGCGCGCTGGCAGGTGGCGGCTGCCAGGCCCCACCAGCCAGGCTGGCGAGACCGGCCAGCAGATCCATGAGCCGTGCCACGGCAGCAGCTGCCAGCCGCAACAAAGGCACACCCAATGCTGGCAATGGCAGCACCAGTGCCGCGCCAGCCAGTGCCAGCGGCATGGCCACGAAACTGAATACCGGCACCGCCAGCAGGTTCGCCAGCGGTGCCACCAGCGCCAACTGCTGGAAATAGGCGAGCGTTAGCGGGGCCAGCCCGAGGCCGAGCACCAGTTGCACGCGCAACAGGGTCATGCCCGCCACCAGGCCACGCCAGGCGAATCCCGGTGCTGGCACCGACGCTCCTGGCCGTGATGTCGTCGCCGCCACCAGCAACCAGGCGACGCCCGCAAACGACAGCCAGAACCCGGCTGCGAGCACAGCCGGTGGATCGATCCACACGATGACCAGCGCTGCGGCAGCCAGGACATCGAACCCGCCTGCCCTGCGGCGGCACCATGACAGCGCAGCCACCACCCCCAGCATCACCAGGGCCCGCACTACGCTGACTCCAAATCCAGCCAGGGCGCTGTACACCATCGCAACCCCTGTGGCGAGCACTGGCCCGGCCCCGGGTCGTCCGGCAAGCCGCGGCCACAGCCGGCCCGCCAGGGGCACCAGCAGGACAAAGGGCGCTGCAACCATGGCGATGTTGAATCCGGATATCGCCAGCAGGTGGGTCGTGCCGGTCTGGCGCATGAGATCCCAGTCTTCCGGTGCAAGGCCGCGGGTGACACCCACCGTCATGCCGAGCACATAGCCACTGCCCCGCCGCCCGGCGAGGGCCGTCTCGATGCGGGCTGCCAGAGCGCTGCGCAGGGCACCAACCGGGCATGTAAACCCGCCGGACTCCAGCCGCCGGTTCAGGGCCGAACGGCGTACATAGCCTGATGCACCGATTCCACGCTGGTAGAGCCAGCCCTCGAAATCGAAACCGCCGGGATTGGCAAACCCATGTGGTGGTTTCAGCCGCACGAGGAGTTGCCAGCGCTCACCGGGCTGCAGTACAGGTGCCGGCACATACCAGCTCAGGTGCAGCCGCCCCGGCAGGCCCTCGCGTCTGGCAACCGTCCCGCTTTCGAGTACCAGGCGCAGCGCTTCGCTGTCACTGCGTGGAAACTCGCAAACCACGCCCTGCACCAGCAGATCATGCCCGGCGAGTTGTTCAGGCAGGCGGCTGTCGATGAGCCAGCCGGCACGACACAGCGTCCAGCCCGAGACCAGGACCAGCACGGCTGCGCGGCCACCGAGGCAATGCCAGGCGAGCAGCGCGAGCCCGCCCCAGGCAAGCCCCGGCAGCACCAGCAGCGCCTGCGTATCGGACTGCTGCAACAACCAGACCGCGATGACGGCAAAGACGGCCAGCCAGGACATGTACTATCGGCTGCGAGATGAACGATAATGAGCGCACTGGCGGGCCTGGCTCGCACCTGAAATTCCCGCAGTGCGGTTCCGGTTCCACGTGAGATACCCGGCAGTCTAGGTCATGCCGCGAAAATTCCTGCGGCGCATTTCCCGGCAATACCGCCAGAATCAGCAGGCTTGGTACCTCCGGCCGTTCGCGCCGATGCTGCGTCATCCGATGTACTTCGCCGTCAATCGGCGCAGCATCGCCGGCGCGCTCGCCATCGGTGCGGCCATTTCCATGCTGCCGGTTCCCGGCCACACGCCGCTGGCGGTGATCGGTGCCCTGCTCGCACGCGTGAACCTCGGCGTCGCAGCACTGGCCGCCTGGCTGAACTCGCCGCTGACGCTGGTGCCGGTGTTTTATTTCGAGTATCGGCTCGGCGCGCTGCTGCTCGGCATCCCCTCGCAGGACTGGCCGGATGCCGTGAGCTGGAACTGGCTGCAGGCGCAGCTCAGTCTGCTGTGGCCGCCGTTGTTCCTGGGTGCGTTGATCACCTCAGCCACAACCGCGGCAGTTCTCTATTTCGGCACCACTGCGCTCTGGCGCTGGTCCTCAGCACGGCACCTGCGCCGGCGCCAGCAGCGCTTGCGCAGCTGAGGGCCACGCTGCCTCAGCCCCCAACCTCCCCGGTCACGTCGCGCAGTCGGCCATCTTCCATCTGCAGCACGCGATCCATGCTGCGCGCACGGGACAGGTCGTGGGTGACGATCACCAGGCTGGTACGCGTCTCCGCGTTGAGTTCGACCATGAGTTCGAAGACACGGTCACCGGTGCGATGATCGAGATTGCCGGTCGGTTCATCGGCGAGCACCACCGCTGGTGCCGTCACCAGCGCACGTGCCACGGCCACGCGCTGGCGCTCGCCGCCTGAAAGCTCCCCGGGCTTGTGATGCAGCCGCGCTCCCAGGCCCACCCGCTCGAGCAGGCGGGTCGCCTCGGCAGCCACGTCATCGAGCGCCAGGTGTCGCAGCAACAGCGGCATGGCGACATTTTCGAGCGCCGTAAACTCCGGCAGCAGGTGGTGGAACTGGTAGACGAAACCCAGCGACTCATTGCGGATCCTGCCCCGCTCGGCCTGGCCGAGTTCGGCCATGTTGCGGCCAAGCACATAAACCGCTCCCCGCGTCGGCGTGTCGAGGCCGCCCAGCAACTGCAGCAGGGTGGTCTTGCCGGCCCCTGAAGCACCGATGATGGCGATCCGTTCACCGCGGGCCACCTGCAGGTCCACGCCATGCAGCACCTGTACGAGGGCCGGTCCCTCGCGGAATTCCTTCTCCAGGCCCACGCAGGCCAGGGGAATGTCCTGCCATCCGGCTGCAGGATTCTCGTCAATGGCATCCATGATCATGTCCGGCATCGCATCCGTTCAAGACTGGCGCAGCGCTTCGGCGGGCGGCAGGGCCGCACCACGCCACGCAGGGTACAGGGTCGAGCTGAAGGCCAGCCCCAGGGCAATGCCGCCGATGACAACCACATCAGACCACTGGAGCTGGGTGGGGAAATCACTGATGAAGTAGATATCCGGAGCAAGGAACTTCACGCCAAGCACATGCTCGACGAGAGCAACCAGCACGTCGAGGTTGACTGCAAGCAGCACACCCAGCGCCACGCCGATGGTCGTGCCCGCGATGCCGATGAGGGTGCCCTGGGCCATGAAAATGCGCACGATGGCCGCAGGCGCCGCACCCAGCGTGCGCAGGATGGCGATCTCGCCACGCTTCTCGCGCACGACCATCACCAGCGTGGAAACGATATTGAAAGCCGCCACCGCCACCACCATCAGCAGGATGATGAACATGATGGACTTGGTCAGCT
>CAZQGA010000226.1:0-4311 GCA_964592735.1 uncultured Chromatiaceae bacterium
CAGGCCATCGCGGTACCCGAGCAGCCGGGCATCGGTGTGCCAGTGACCTATGTCCCGGCCCGGAACACGATTTTCCTGTCTTTTGCGCTGGCCTGGGCGGAGGTGCTCGATGCGGACTTCATCCATACCGGCGTCAATGCGGTTGACTATTCCGGCTATCCGGATTGCCGGCCGGAATACATTGCCGCTTTCCAGGCCATGGCTGACCTGGCGACCCGGCGCGGTCTCGATGGCCGGCCGGTGCAACTGCGCACGCCGCTGGTCGCCTTGAGCAAGGCGTCCATCATTCGCCTGGGTCTTGAACTGGGCGTGGATTTCTCCGCTACGGTCTCCTGCTACCAGGCCGATGCCAGCGGCGCTGCCTGCGGCAGTTGCGATGCCTGCCGGCTGCGGCGTGCAGGCTTCGAGGCTGCTGGTGTGGCTGATCCAACCCGTTACCAGCCCGGCCACCAGCCAGGCTAGGTTGACCGGGCGGTGATCGGCTATGATGCGCGCCCAATCCCGCAGGGCCGTTAGCTCAGTGGTAGAGCAGCTGGCTTTTAACCAGTTGGTCGCGCGTTCGACCCGCGCACGGCCCACCACCCCCGCCTGCCCCGGCCCTCATTCCCGCCGGTTTCGATCGGGTGGCGGGTACCGCCGGGGAGGATTCGAGCTGCCGCCTGGTTTGCCAGCGATCCCTCCGGCCGGACGGGGGCATACTGCGCCACGGCGAAGTGACAGCCGGTACAGCAAGAATGGTTTCGATACGATATCATTCGGCTTATGGCAGGCAGGCTGCGACGGGAGTTGTGGCGCTGTTCCTGAGGCAGATAGTCCTTTAAGATGACCGGCAGGTTTGTTGTCGCAGTCCATGATGATGGCCACCAGGGCCCTAACCGAAGACAAAGTCGATAATTACCGCTGGCAGCTCGGCCGGCTTGAGCTGGTGCCGATCATGATCGGCGGCATGGGTGTGGATATTTCCACCACCGAGCTGTCGCTGGCGGCCTGCCGCCTGGGCGGAATCGGCCACATATCGGACGCCATGGTCCAGCATGTCTCGGATCGCAAGTACGACACGCATTTCACCAAGGCAAAGTCCGAGAAGCACCGCAAGACCCGCGACGGCATCGACAAGACCACGGTCAAGTTCGATCTCGATCACCTCTACCAGGCGCAGCTCAACCATGTGCGCCACACCATGGACCGCAAGCAGGGTCCAGGTGCGGTTTTTATCAACGTCATGGAAAAGCTCACCATGGGTGCCCCGGGAGATACCCTGCGGACCCGGCTGGTGGGCGCCATGGACGGCGGGATCGATGGCATGACGCTGTCTGCCGGCCTGCATATCGGCAGCCTGAAGCTGATCGAGGACCATCCGCGCTTCCGCGATGTGAAGATCGGCCCGATCGTGTCCAGCGTCCGCGCGCTGAAGATCTTCCTGAAGGGTGCAGCCCGCCTCAAGCGCATGCCCGATTATGTCGTCGTCGAAGGTCCCCTGGCTGGTGGACACCTGGGGTTTGGCGAGGACTGGCGCGACTACGATCTGCACACGATCGTTGGCGAGATCCTCGCCTTCCTCAAGGCGGAGAATCTCGATATTCCGGTGGTGCCAGCCGGAGGTATCTTCACCGGTACCGATGCCGTGTCTTTCCTGCGCATGGGCGGTGCGGCAGTCCAGGTTGCCACGCGCTTCACCATTACCGAAGAGTGCGGCCTCCCGGCGCGGGTCAAGCAGGACTATGCCCGGGCCCGCGAGGAAGACCTGGTGGTTTCCAATGTCTCACCCACCGGCTATCCGATCCGGATGCTGACCTACAGCCCCTGTTTTGATTCAAACATCAAGCCGCAGTGCGAGGCTTTCGGATACCTGCTGAGCCGTGAGGGTACCTGCTCGTACATCGACGCCTGGGAAGCGACACCCGTCGATGAAAAGGGCCGCAAGCTGCCGGTGAAAGACAAGGTCTGTCTCTGTTATCACTTCAGCAAGTTCAATTGCTACACCTGCGGCCAGTATGTGTATCGGCTCAAGGACACCACGCATCGCCTTGCCGACGGCCGCTACCAGATCCTCACGGCATCCCACGTCTTCGAGGACTACCAGTTCAGTACGGGCAATCGGGTGGCGCTGCCGCCCCCGGCAGAGGCGCCGCCGGCGACTGCCGTCAATACCTGACCAGCTTCGTTTCGTCCGGTTAGATTCACCCTGCCTGTCGCGGGCCTGCCAGGTCAGTCATCAGGGCCTGGCCATGGGTTCAATGTGGTGCGTTCCCCGCCTGCTGCACAACTGAGCTGACGGGCTGACTGCGTTGCTCCGGGCCTAGAAGTTGTAGATCAGGAACCCGCCGAGCAGCCAGGACCTCTGCGTGCCCTCGATGTCATACCAGGTGCCTTCAGCCCGCAGGGTCAGGTGGTCCGAGGCCTTGTAGTTGAGGCCGAGGGCACCTGCGAAGTCGGTGCCATCCGTATCCACGGAGAAACTGGCCGGCAGCACGGTCGGCAGCACGGTTGAGCCCGTATTCGGGAAGACCTCGCCATAGGCATTCCGGAGTTTGAAGGTCGAATCCCAGCTGATCATCCCGACTTTGGCGACGGCTTCCCAGCGGGCATTGATGGGCCAGGTACCGACCAGGTAGGCGTCGATCCCGTGGATGTCATCGGCAAGCTTCAGTGAGACGTCCGTCTCCGGGCTGCTGGCGGTCGCCGGGATCGCCATGTCCAGTGAGTCCTCCGGGGAGCCGAGGTCGGTATAGCCAATTTCCAGGCCAAGATAAGGCCCGAACCGCATGCCGGCGAATACCCGGTAGCCGAGGTCGCTTCCCGTAAAACCGTCCAGGTGCCTCTCGATGATCGGTGTCAGGTTTTCGCCGTCTCTGGTGAATGCCCCGATGGCGACATCCATTTTTTGCTCGAGCCGTGTCCCGCCTGCGCCGCCACCGACATACCAGCCGATATCCGCACAGGCCACCACCGGCGCCAGGGTGAGGAGGGCGAGAATGTTTTTGCTTGTTTTCATGAGGTTTGCTTTCCAGGTCAGAACGGGTGGGCCTGCGTTGCGACGAGGTGTACGCCTGTACACGACCGCTGGCCTCGATGGCATGAACGGAGGATGCCGACAGGCAGCGCCATCAGGACGGAAAAAGATCGGCGGGCCATGGCCTGCAATCCACGGGCCGACACCCCATGGCTTTCTCCCCGCTTCTCCGCAATTGTTTGCATCGCGGCCTGTTGGCTACCCCGCGACCGAATATAGCGGATACTTCCATCGGGTGTCACCGAATGGCGTATCGCATGGCCACTGGCTGGAACAGCACGGCTGTGCGGGGCAGGGCGCTTCCGCGTAGTGGTCGGCAGGACAGGGTGCCATCCTGATGGCCGGGAGAGCCGCTAAAATCCGGTTGGCGGATGCTGTCGCTGGCAAGTGCCTGGCGTATTCATGGCAGCGGGTGGTGGCTTGCCTGGCGACAGAAGGGGCAGATGGCTGGCGCAGGTATCTGCAGAGGGGCTGGCGCGTGACGGATGGTGCCGTCACATGCGGGATTTTCTTCCGGGGGATGACATGTTGAAGAATCGGGGAGCCGGGTTGCTGGTCGTCGCGGTGATGGCAGCCATGCCGACACTGGCGTGGTCGCAGATCGAAGAAATCGTGGTTACCACGCGGAAGAAGGAAGAGAAACTCCAGGATCGAGCGCCAGGGTGTGGCGGATCTCGATGATGTGGTCAAGGCGTCCCCGAGCGTTCAGTTCGACCTGGGCTACGGCCCATCGGATACCCGCGTCACCATTCGCGGCCTCTCCAACGGTCGTGGGCGCTCGAACGTCTCGTTCCTCGTTGACGGCATTGACGTCACGACCGAAAACCTGGTCACGGCCGGGTCGGGTCTGCTGGCGAACCGGCGACTGTTGACCGACGTTGAGCGTATCGAGATCATCAAGGGGCCACAAAGCGCCCTGTATGGACGTGCTGCCTTTGCAGGTGCCATCAACTACATCACCAAGGATCCGGGGGATGAATTTGACGGCAGTACCCGGATCGATTTTGCGCAGGACGGCTTTCAGCAGGTCGATGCGGCCTTCGGCGGCCCGCTGACCGACAGCCTGGGGCTGCGGGTCACTGGCTTCTGGTACGACAAAGGTGGCCACTACGTCAATGCGATGTCCGGTGAAGACGTCGGCGACAGCAGTGGATCCGGCGCAGCCATTACTGCGGTCTGGCGTCCCAGTGAGATCGTCAAGATCAAGCTGCGCGGCGAGTACAGCGTCGAGGACTATGGCCCGATGGCCAACGTTCGCGTTGGCGGCGGGTGGCAGGATGGGCCTGGCATCGAGTTTC
>CAZQGA010000227.1:0-4298 GCA_964592735.1 uncultured Chromatiaceae bacterium
CCTTCTTACGGTTGAGCAGGGTGCCCCTGAAGTGCTCGCCGGCGCTGATCTGCGCCCACAGGGCGCGGTAAAAGGCATCGTCCTGCTGACCGGACTTGAGGATGCGCGGCGTTTTGCCGATGGCTTCCTGCCGGCGGTAGCCGGTGGTGGCTTCAAAACCCGGGTTGACGTATTCGATGATGCCGTTCTGGTCGGTGATGAGGACGCTGTCGGCGGTTTGCTGCACCGCCATTGCCAGGCGGCGGTACTTGTTCTGCAGGTCTGCCAGCGGCTCGGCAGTCTCCTGGGCATAGCGGTATTGCGTGGCGAAAATCGCATCCACTCCGGCCACCACGTCCACATCACCCAGCATGCGGGCGAGTTCTTCGGCTCGTTGCCGCCCGGACACTGACAGGCCGGGATTCTCGCCCTGGCTGCGATCGACATCCGCGTAGCGGGTGAAGATGACCGTGGTCGTCGCCTGTGATTCGAAGAACCAGGCCAGTCCGAACGCTACCATGAGGAAAACCAGCACCGCAGCCTGGCGTCGCAGACGGCGGCGATGACTGCGCCTGCGCTCATCAGCACCCGGTATCGATCCGCTTGCGCGTTCCCCTTGCATGACAGCGCATTCTACCGGTGCTGCGGTTCCGTGAAACTGCCCACGGGATCTCAGGAAAGACCTGCTTCCAGGATCGCGAGCGGTACCGGCGCCGGCAAGGGCAAGACCCGCAGCAGGGAGAGTCCCGCAGCAGCAAAGAGCCGGCGAAACTCCGCCTCCGTGCGCTCACGGCCACCGGTCAGCGCCATGATGTTTACATCCATGTACTTGTTCGGATCCGGTGCATTGCCAGGCTCCATGACGGCGTCGATGACCAGCACCCGGGCCGTGCCACGCAGCGCCTCGCGACAGCTTGTGAGCAGGGCAAGCACCCGGTCATCGTCCCAGTCGTGCACGATGCGCTTGAGCACATAGAGGCTGCCGCCTGGCGGAATGGTGCGCAGGAAATCCCCCCCAATTCCCTCCCAGCGTCCGGAGTGACGTTCGGCAGCCAGCGCATCAGCGCTGGCGACAACCTGTGGCAGGTCAAAGAGGACGCCGTACACCTGCGCATGACGATCGAGAACCGCTGCCAGCAATCCGCCATGCCCCCCACCGACGTCAACGACATAGGGGAAGTCACCGAAGGGATAACTGGCTGCAATGACGGGATTTTCAATCTGCGACAGGCGGGCCGTCGAACGGTTGTAAATGGTGTTGATATCCGGGTGCGAAGCGAGGTACTCGAAGAAAGACTGCCCATGGGCCTGGTCAAAAGCCGTTGCCCCGGTGCGCAACATCTCCGGCAAACGCTCATAGGTTCGCCAGAGCAGATCCTGCCAGGGCCGGCGCAGACGGTCGCGCACCGAACCAGGCACGTTGTTGCGCAGGAATTCACCACGCGGCGTCAGCTGGAATCGGCCAGCATCGTCTTCGATGAAAAAGCCAAATGAGGCAAGGAAGCGCAGCACCCGGTACAGCGTCTCCTGATGCAGGCCTGCACCCGCCGCAAGTTCTGCCGCGGTCTTTGGCCCGGGTCCCAGCCGGTCAGCAATGCCCTGCTCTGCCACGGTGACGAGGCAACGCACCAGCAGCACATGCCCGTACAATTCCTGCAGGAAAAAGGCTGTCTCGGCGCCTGGATCCAGCGCCTCTGAATCATTCATCGTCTGTCTTCTCCCTGGACTGGCGGAGAGGGAGGGATTCGAACCCCCGAGGGACGTGAGTCCCTAACGGTTTTCAAGACCGCCGCATTCAACCGCTCTGCCACCTCTCCGCGCCGGACACCTGCAAGTTCGTGCTGCCGCCTGGCGTACGGACGGGGCGGATTGTCGGCCCCCACCCGGCCGTGTGCAAGCTTGCCTGCGGCTGCCTCAACCCCGACGACGCTGCCCCACCGATCTTCAGGAAGCATCGGCCGGTGGGATCAGGCCGGTCGCTGCCGCGACGAACGCCCACTGGTCTGCATATTCGTCGATAAGCTTGCTGGTGGAAGCACCCGCACCGTGGCCCGCCCGGGTTTCGATACGGATCAGGACCGGGTTGTTACAGCGCGAGGCCCGGTCCTGGGCCGCCTGCAGGGCTGCGGCGTACTTGTAGCTGTGCCATGGTGCAACACGATCGTCGTTGGCATCCGCCATGACCAGTGTCGGCGGATAGCAGATGCCAGACCGCAGGTTATGGTAGGGCGAATAGGCATGGAGCGCGTGGAACTCTCCAGGCACTTCAGCAAGGCCGTAATCACTGGACCACTGGCGGGCGTTGGCGCTGGCAAGCGGGTAGCGCAGCATGTCCATCACACCGACGGCGGGCACGGCGGCCGCGAACAGGTCCGGCCGCTGGTTCAGTACGGCACCGACCAGCAGGCCACCGTTGCTGCCGCCGAAAATGGCCAGCTGCCTGCGGCTGGTGACGCCGCTGGCGATGAGCCACTCGGCGGCAGCGATGAAATCGTCGAATACATTTTGCTTGGTGAGTCGCGTGCCTGCTTCGTGCCAGCGCTCGCCGAACTCGCCGCCGCCGCGCAGGTTGGCGACGACGTAGACACCGCCGGATTCGAGCCAGGCCGCCCGCGCCGCCGAGTACGCGGGCAGCAGCGAGACATTGAAGCCCCCGTAGCCGTACAGCACGGTGGCCCGGGGCTGGTCCAACGGCAGATCACGGCGCGCGATGATCGTCATGGGCACGCGGGTACCATCGCGGCTCGTGAACCAGACCTGGCGCGCCTGGTAAGCCCCCGGATCGATGCCGGCAGCGGGCGCATGCCAGATCGTTGTCCTGCCACTGGCAATCCCATACCGGTAAATCGTGCGCGGCGTGGTGTAGTCCGTATAGGAAAAAAACGTCTCCGGATCGCCTGCATGGCCATCGAAACCATCCACCATGCCCGTGCCTGGCAGGACGACGTCACCAAGCGCCTTGCCATCCAGGCCGAAAACGCTCACTCGTGAGTGCACATCCACAAGGTACTGGACAAACAGCCGGCCACCGGCCATCGAGGCGTCTGCAATGGCGTCCTCACGCTCGGGCACGACCGTGCGCCAGTTCTCCGGTGCTGGGCGGCGGGTGTCCACCGCGACGACGCGCCCGGCAGGCGCCCCCGCCGTGGTGCGGAAGTAGAACACCGGACCGGCGTTGCCGAGGAAGTCATAGAGGCCATCCCAGCGGTCCAGCAGGCGTACAACCGGTTGCATTGCCTGGCGGGATGGTTCCGCCGCCAACGCCTGGTAATACACGCCGTTGCTCCGGTAACCCTCCTCAACGTGGATCAGCAACCAGGCGCCATCATCACTCACCTGCGGATACGGGTCGCGCGCAGCGTGATCACGGATGCTGAATACAGGCAGGTCTGCCGCCTGTGCGGTGCCGAGCGCGTGATACCAGATGGATACCTGGCGGTCATCGTCCCAGCCACCGCCTGCTGCCTGGTGAGCCGCTGCCGGGCCAGCTGCCATGCCGGGCCGGGCCGGATAGCGGCTGTAGAAAAATCCGCTGCCGTCGGGGCGCCAGGCGATGCCTGTAAATTTGGTGCCGGAGAGCACCTCGGGCAGGTCGGCGCCACTGCCGATCTCACGGATGCGCCAGCTGTTCCAGTCGCTGCCGCCATCCGAGAGGGCATAGGCGAGATGCCGGCCGTCGGGCGCCAGTTCGTAACCGTGCAGCGAGATCGTACCATCGGCGCTCAGTGTGTTCGGGTCGAGGAGGAGATGGCCGGGGTCTGCCGGATCGTCGCTGACCCAGAGCGTGTCCTGCTCCTGCATGCCGCTGTTGCGCGTGTAGACAAGGCGCCCGCCTTCTTGTTGCGGCAAACCCCGGCGTTCATGGTCGAGCAGGCGGCGCAACTGCGTCGCGAACCTGGCGCGAGACGGCAGTTCGTCGAGATGCTGGCGTGTCCAGGCATTCTGCGCTTCGATCCAGCGACGGGTCGTGGCCGTATCCGTCTGCTCCAGCCAGCGGTACGGGTCAGCCACCCGCTGGCCGTGGTAATCATCGACCTGGGTGCCGCGTGGACTCTCCGGTGGTCCCGTCATGCCGCCGGCCCCGGCGACGGCCAGCGCAGCGGCCAGCGCTGCTGTTGCACCGGCGATGCGCCGCACAGATCCATGTGCACTACGCCACATCGGGACGGATCGCAGACAACCCGCCCATGTAGGGCCTCAGCACCGCGGGAATCGTGATGCTGCCATCAGCTTCCTGGCAGTTCTCCATGATGGCGACCAGTGCGCGTCCGGCCGCGACGCCCGAGAGGGCATCCTCCACGACGACGGCCCGCGCGGGC
>CAZQGA010000228.1:0-4281 GCA_964592735.1 uncultured Chromatiaceae bacterium
CCAGGGGTGGGCGGTAGAATTGTGCCAGCCCGCCGCCGGATGTGGCGGGAGCCGGACTCGTGCCAGTGGCCTGGTTCACGGCAATTGTTCCATGTCCGGACTGTTATACCCGGTGCGGCCCTCCTGTCAACCGTCTGTCGGGCGGTATGCTGGCTTGTCGCCTCCAGGGCCTGGCCGGGGAATGAGGTCCGTGCGGGCCCTGCGCACCGTGGCAGCATTCATGCGTGGTATCGACTGAGTGAACGCCTTGATGAAGACCCGGCCAATGACTTCCCGCGGTGTGGTGTATTCCACGGGTGAGGGGCGCATGTGCCCTGTCTGCGGGCAGCCCCAGGCGCAGTGCTGCTGCAAGCCGGTTGCCGTACGGCCGGCTGGCGATGGTGTGGTACGCGTCCTGCGCCAGACCCAGGGCCGCAGGGGCAAAGGCGTCACGCTGGTCACGGGTGTGCCGCTCGACAGCGAGAGACTCATGACGCTGGCTGCGGAGCTGAAGAAGCGTTGTGGTTCGGGTGGCACTGTCCGGGATGGGGTCATCGAGATCCAGGGGGATCATCGGGACCTGCTGGTGGGCCTGCTCGCGCAACACGGTTGGACGGTGAAGCGTGCAGGGGGGTAGCATCGGGCCATGACGACATTTTTTCTGCGCGCCGCGATTGCCTCGCTCGGCCTGTGGCTGGCGAGCAGTCTGCTGCCCGGCCTGGATTTCGCCAGTGGGGGGTGGCTGATCCTCGCTGCTGTCCTGCTTGGCGTCATCAATGGACTGGTGCGCCCGCTGGTGGTGTTGCTGACGCTGCCAATCACCTTCGTCACCCTCGGGCTCTTCCTGCTGGTGGTCAATGGCACCATGTTGTCGCTGGTGGCGGCGCTGTTGCCGGGATTCGACGTTCACAGCTTCTGGGATGCGATCTGGGGGGCGCTCATCGTCAGCATCGTCAGCGGTATCGGTTCGGCCATCTTCGGCCCGCGCGGTACCATCCAGGTGACGATAGACCGGCGCTGAGGGCCACTGGCGGTGCGGTTTGCCCCGCGACGTCTGCTCGCCAGACGGTGTGAATGGCCACCTTGCATTCTGGCGGCGGTGCTGGAATCGTTGTGCCATCGAACCCTGTGAAAGAGAGCCCACCGTGGCAACGTCATCCGCCCTCAGCCTGACCGGCCAGTACTGGAAGTTTGCCTTCGGCGTGACCGGACTGCTGGTCGGCAGCATCGCCCCCCTGTTCCAGGCTACCGGGATGTCCTGGACCGTCGGCAGCCTTATTGCCGGAGCTGGCTATGCCTTTGCCCTGTTTGCCGTGCGCTGCCCCTCCTGTGGCAGTCGCTGGCTGTGGAAGGCGGCACTGGATCCCGCGTACTACGAGCCCGTGTTCAAGGGTAGCGTTTGTCCCCATTGCAAGCACGATTTCAGCGCATCCAACTGAGCGGTTGCGCGGGTCATCGCCCGTCACAATCCCGGTCGTCTGTACCACCATGCACGGTCCGGCGTCGGGGGGCATTGTCAGGGCCTGTCGGGCAGACGGAGAATGTGGCTGCACCGGCCGTGCCGTGCTGGATCCGGGGATGAGGATGACTCACAGCGCAGCAGCAGTTCGCATGCGATCCGCTTCCCAGCGGGTGCAATCGATCGTGGTCTCGGTCTGTCTGCTGGTGCCGGCCGCAGCGTATCCGGCAACCGGTGCCGTTGTCTTCCGCGAGGTCGAGACGCTGGATTTCGCAGGCGGCCAGACCCGCCAGGTTCGCGAGAGCTACGCGGCCGGGGACGGGTGCAAGCTTGCCCTGCGCGAGGGCGGTGACAACCTGGCACCAGTGGATTCTTATGTCCTTGCCAATGCCAGCGATGCCTGGCTGGTGGATCCTGGGCGCAGGGTGGTGATGCCGCTGGATCCAATCGACATGTTGCCGGTTGCCGATGCGTCGGGTGATACGCCCGTGGTCACCATCTCGGATATCAGCCTGGTGTCCGTGGCAGACGAGGCCGGACCGAAACTACTCGGCCTGCCGACACGTCGCTACGTCTACCACCTGCGTTACCTGGAGCACACGCCGCCGGCAACTGCCATGGAGGGAGTCTACCAGTGGGAGGAACGCCATGAGTTCTGGGCAACGCCCTGGCCGGGAGGTGCCGACCTGGGCACGACCTGGCGGCGACTGCGCATCGTGGACGATGCCGGCCGGGGCAGGGCGGCACCGGAGATGCGTGCAGCGCTGGAGCGAATGCAACAGCATGGGTTGATGCTGCGGCAGATCATCCTGCGGGAGAAGCTCGGCGGGCCAGGCGGCACGGCGCTCGAACGTGAACGCGTCGATCGTGAGGTCGTCGAGATCGCTCACCGCGACCTGTCGGCTGTGGAACTCGAGTTACCGTCTGGTTACGCGCGCGCCGAGTTCCTCGCGCCAGCACCGGACGAGCCTGCATCCTGTGTGGCGCCGATGTCGATCGACTGTCCGATGCCGATGCCGGCAACGGAACCGGTGACGCCCGTGCCCTGAGCGGTGGTCGCCGCAGGCAGGCGATCGTCCATGCGCTGCCGGCGGCAGCTCAGTCGAGCACGTGCGAGACGAGGCCGTCGGCGAGCTTCGGTTCGAACCAGGTGGACTTCGGTGGCATCACCTGGCCAGCATCGGCCACGGCCATGAGCGATGCCATGCTGGTCGGATGGAGCGCGAAGGCGACCGCCATTTCGCCGCTGGCCACGCGCTTTTCCAGTTCGCCGAGGCCACGCATGCCGCCGACAAAGTCGATGCGCTGGTCGGTGCGCGGATCGCGGATGCCGAGCAGGGGGGCGAGCAGGTTGTCCTGCAGCAGGCTGACGTCCAGGCTCGCCACGGGATCGGCCGGCACATGTTGCGGGTGGATGCGCAGCCGATACCAGCGCCCGGCGAGGTACATGCCGAACTCGCCTGCCTGGCCCGGGCGGGCCTCGCCCGCTGACGGTACCACCTCGAAGCGCTCACCAATGGCGGCGAGGAATGCCTCCGGACTGCGGCCGTTCAGATCCTTCACCACACGGTTGTAATCGAGGATCTTCATCTCGTCGTGTGGAAAGGCGACGCAGAGGAAATACTCGCAAGATTCTTCGCCCGTTGGTGCGGGGTTGCAGGCGCGCCGTGCGGCAGCCACCCGCGAGGCGGAAGCCGAGCGATGGTGGCCATCGGCGATGTAGAGGGCCTGCATGGCGTCGAACAGGCGGGTCAGCCGGTCGATGGTTGCGGGATCATCCACGCGCCAGAGCGCATGTACGATGCCGTCGTCGGCAGTGGCTTCACAGAGCGGTGTCCCACGGGCAACGCCCGCGAGGATGGCGCGTACGGCATCGCTGCTGCGATACGCGAGCAGCACCGGTCCCGTCTGGGCGTCGAGGGCAGTGATCTGCCGCACGCGGTCGTCTTCCTTGTCCGGGCGCGTGTACTCGTGCTTGCGGATGCGATTGGCATCGTAGGCAGCAACGCTGCCGGTGCACACGATCCCGGTCTGCACATGCTCGCCCATCTGCAGCCGGTAGACGTAATAGCAGGGTGTTGCATCACGCACCAGCACGCTGGCCGCAACCATGGCGCGAAAGTTCTCAGCGCCCCTGGCATAGACCCGCGGGTCATGGGGATCGATGCCGCTGGGCAGGTCGATCTCGGGCTTGGAGATGTGCAGAAACGAAGCGGGCCGTCCGGTGGCGCGCAGGCGCGCCTCGGCGGAATTCAGTACATCGTAAGGCGGGGCGATGACGTCGGCGGCGCGGCCGGGCGTCGGGCGCAGGCCGCGCAGAGGCTTGATCAGTGTCGGCATGGTGATGTTTTCAGCTCGTCGGGGCGGCGCAGTGTGCAAGACAGTTTCATCTGCGTCCAATCGCGCTCGACCCAGGTCATGCAAGCCTGCCCGCGACGGCCGGGCCCGATGCTTGCCGGGGCTAGACGATCTGCAGGACCTCCAGTGCCGCCCGCTCGCCGGACTCCATCGCGCCTTCCATGCCCCGGTTGGAGACTGCCGTGTGCTCGCCGCAGAAGTGCAGGCGCCCATGCGTCTTGCCCAGTTCGTGGGCAAAGGTCGTGATCTGTCCCGGCAGCCAGACTGCCCAGTCGCCCAGGGCAAACTCATCCTGCTTCCAGGACTGGTAGGCCAGCACTTCGAGTTGGCCCTTGGCTGCCGGGCGCAGCTTCTCGATCTCGGCGACGACGGCTGCCTTCGCGGCGGCACCCAGCTTGTCGGCGCGGATCGCATTGGCACCCTTGAGCCAGACCGTCAGGCTGGTGACTTCCTTCGGGTCGGCGCCCTTGCGCTCGGCGATCATC
>CAZQGA010000229.1:0-4245 GCA_964592735.1 uncultured Chromatiaceae bacterium
CCGCCGATGTGGTGCTGAAAGAGCGCCGCCGCCTGGTGCTGGTCCCCCGCGAGACCCCGCTGCATGAAGGCCACTGCCGGCTCATGTACGAGGCGGCGAAACTCGGTGCCATCATCGCGCCGCCGATGCCGGCTTTCTACGCCGAGCCCCGTTCGGTCGATGACATCGTCAACCAGACGGTCGGGCGCCTGCTGGACCTGTTCGCCATCGACAGCGGCGTCGTCAGGCGCTGGCAGGGTGCGGGCAGGGGCAGTACGGGAGGGCGCACCTCGCGGGAGGGTGGCTCCCCGTCGCGGCCCCGGGTCCGGCGATGACCGATGCTGACCGTGCCGCCATCGGCCGGATGCTGGCGCAACACCACACCCTGACGCTGGCGACCAGCCGTGATGGCCAGTCGTGGGCGGCGACGGTGTTTTATGCGAGCGATGCGGCGTTCAACCTCTATTTCGTGTCTGACGAACGCACACGGCATGCGCGTGACATGGCGGCAAATCCACACGTCGCTTTCGCCATCGACGCGGACGTGGGCAACTGGCACGAGGTGCGGGGCCTGCAGGCCGAAGGTGAAGCGGCGCAGGTTCCAGCCGGCGAGCGGCCTGCCGCGCTGGCGCTCTACCTGGAGAAATTCCCTGCGGTGCAGGCGCTGTTCACGGCGCCACGTTCCGCCGACGAGCAGATCATTGCGGCACGGCTGCGGGCAACGGCCTTCTGGTGCGTGAGGCCACGGCTCATCCGGCTGGTCGACAACTCACGCGGCTTTGGCTTCAGGCGCGAGCTGCGCTTCTGAGTCCATGCGGGGCCGGCTGGCCGGTGGCGGATCTCAGTAGGCGTCGCCGCCTGAGTAGGGTGGCAGCGTGCCGAGGTGTATACCGCTGTCGACGATGAGCGTTTCCCCGGTGATGAGTTCGGCGTCGGTCAGGAACCAGACCAGCACCCTGGCAATGTCTTCTGCCGTTGCGACTTTCTTCAGCGGCAGCGCCTGGCTTTGGGCCTGCAGCATGGCCTGGTATTGCTCCTCGCCCAGGCCACCCTTGAGCCAGCGCGTCTGGATCATGCCCGGTACCACGGCGTTGATGCGGATTTCCGGCGCCAGCACATGGGCCAGGGATTTCGTCATCATGTTCAACGCGGCCTTGGACGCCGCGTAGGGGATGGACGAGGCGATGCCGGTCACCCCGCCAATGGAGGAGTCGTTGACGATGGCCCCGGCACCCTGCTTTTTCATGTGGGGCACGACGGCGCGGACCATCTGGTAGGCGCCGACGACATTGACGGCGTAGATGTCGAGGAAGTCCTGTCCGGTGACGCCCTCGAGCTTCGGATAGGGGTTGAACTTGGTGCGCGCGGCATTGTTGATGAGGTAGTCGATGCGCCCCCATTTCCCGATGGCTGCGGCGACCATCGCGCGGCAGGCGTCGTCATTGGCGACGTCGGCCTGGAAGACGATGGTCTCGGCACCCCGCTTGCGGCACTCGGCAGCGGTGTCCCCGGCTTCCTGCTGGCTGCGGGTGTAATTGATCACGACATTGCAGCCGCGTTCGGCGAGCAGGATGGCGGCGGCGGCGCCCACGCCCGTCGCAGAGCCTGTGACGATGGCGACTTTGCGGTCTGTCATGGCGGGATTCCTGGTGCATGCCTCAACAGGCCGGATGATACGGACTGCCGCTGCCAGCAGCCATGCGGACGCGTCGCTGGAAGCAGCCGTAGCCGTGGAGTGAACAGGCGGGCAGGTTGCGGGTGCAGGCAGCTATCGGCCGCGGGCAAAGCTGTTATGGTGGATCCGGCTCGCCGGGCAACCCGGGCGCGGCAGTCACCCACGGCAGTTCCCGGAGGTCAGCCCGATGGCATACAAGGACATGCGCGATTTCCTCGCCCAGCTCGACAGGCTGGGGCAGCTCAGGCGCGTCGATACCCCCTTCAACGTGGCGCGTGGCACGAATGAGCTGCAGGCGCTGATGCGTTGCCTGGCGGAGGCGAACGGACCCGCGCTGGTGCTGGACAACCTCGAGGGCTACAACACCCCTGGCGTGCCGCTCATCTTCAATCCCTACGGAACGCGCGAACGCACGGCGATGATCCTCGGCACGCGCGACCCGCTGGAGGCCAAGCTCAGGCACGTCAGGGTGCTGCAGGATCCGGCGAGCTGGATCAAGCCGGAGATGGTCGATCGCGCCAGGGCGCCCTGCAAGGACGTGGTCATCCCGGGTGACCGGGTGGCGGTCAGCCGGCACATTCCCCATGTGTTTTTCGGCCGCGAGGGGGCTTCCTACATCACCGGTGGCGTGATCGTCACCAAGGACCCGGAGACAGGCGTGCGCAATGTCGGCGCCTATCGCGGCACCAGCTTCTGGAACTGCGAACACCCGCATGGCGGCAGCTACAGCGACGAGCGGATGGAGCGGCAGCTCTCCGTTTTTGCTTTCTGGAACCCGCCGATGAGCCATATCGGCCTGCATCTCGCCAAGGCCCAGCAGATGGGCCGGCCGCTGGAACTGGCGATCGCCTGCCAGGTGGACCCGGCATTGCATCTCGCCAGTGCCACCGGCATCCCCTACGGCATGGACGAATATGATTATGCCGGTGGCCTGCGCGGCAGCCCGGTCGAACTGGTGAAGTGCGAGACGGTGGATCTCGAGGTGCCGGCCACTGCGGAGTACGTCATCGAAGGCGTATTTCCGCCGGATGTGGCCACCGACATCATCGGCTGGCATTCCAATGCGGTCGGGTATTACGACAAGCACCAGGTCTTTCCCGTCTTCGACATCACGGCCATCACCCACCGCAAGGACCCGCTGTGGTACGGCACCATCGAGATGATGCCGCCGTTCGATCACAACTACATGGCGCTGATGCCGGTGGAAGGGGAGTTGCTGGCCGATCTGCAGCGCAAGATCCCGGAGGTCAGGGACGTCGTCGTCACGCCGAACATGACTTATATCGTCCAGCTGGCCGTGGACGGTGCCGGCAAGCCCCACCCGGAGTTCGGCAAATACATCCTGCACGCCACCTGGGGCGCCGGGGGGCGCTGGCCGCGGACGGCGAAGATCGTCATCGTCGTCGGCCCGGACGTGAATCCCTACGACCTGCAGTCCGTGGAATGGGCGATCCAGACCCGCGTCCAGCCCTGGAGCGACATCATCATCAATCGTGCGGGGCAGGCCATGGTGCTCGATCCATCGGCGCCGAAGGGTCCGCAGGGATTTCCGACGACCTCCGAGCAGATGGGGATCGATGCCACGATCAAGATCCCGGAGCGCTTCAGTGATTACGCCGAAGTGAGCCAGGCCGATCCGGAGCAGGTGCGCGGCGTCGCAAAAAAGCTGGCCGGTATCCTCTAGGCCGGTGATGTCGTGGCAGAATGCCGCCGGCGCCCACGGCGGGTGCCAGCCATTGCTCCCTTGATCGTGAACCTGACTGCCACATGACTACCGTCTGCGTTTTCGGCCTTGGCGCCATCGGTGGCTATCTCTCGGCCCGCCTGGCGCTCTCCGGCGTGCGCGTCACCGCCATCACCCGCGGTGCCACGCTCGAAGCAGTGCGCGCCCGTGGCCTGACGCTGGTGGAGCGCGGCCGGTCTGAAACCGTGCAGGTCCGGACCGTGGCGGGCGCACAGGAAGCGGGTCCGCATGACGTGGTATTCCTGGCGACGAAGGCCAACGACCTGCCCGGTCTCGCCCCGCAGTTGCGTCCGCTGCTCGGGCCGGCCAGCGCCGTGGTTACCGTGGGCAACGGCTTTCCCTGGTGGTACTTCTTCCGTGCCACGGCGGGTGGCATCAATCCGACCCTGACCTCGGTGGACGCCCGCGGCGCGCTCTGGCGGCTGGTCGGGCCGGAGCACGCGGTCGGTTGCGTGGCTTATCCGGCTGCCCGCATCGTGGAGCCGGGCGTCGTCGAACATGTCTACGGCAACCGCTTTTCGCTCGGCGAGCCGGATGGTTCGGTTTCCGAGCGCGTACGGCGCATCGCCGCGCTGCTGTCGGCGGCGGGACTGGAGGCGCCGGTGCGCCAGGACATCCGCACCGAGGTCTGGACCAAGCTGGCGCTCAACGCGGCGTACAACCCCGTGAGCCTGCTCACCGTGGCGACGCTGGGGCAGATGATCGATGACCTGGGTACGGCAAGCGTGCTCCAGGCGCTGATGCAGGAAACCATCGGCGTGGCGGCATCGCTGGGCGTGCGTGTCCCCTTGCAGCCGCGCCAGCTGATGGAACTGACGCGCCCGCTGGCGGCGCACAGGACTTCCAC
>CAZQGA010000230.1:0-4236 GCA_964592735.1 uncultured Chromatiaceae bacterium
ACAGTAGACGATCGGCATCCCATCACCGGTGCTCTGGTTGAAATCCCGGACCATGCCCTGCTTCATGTAGGAATAGCCGGTCAGCGAGGTCACCGTACCGATACCAGTCTCCCAATCGATGCTGAGGTTTGCCCGCGTCAGGTCACGGTGCTCGCCGGAGGCTGCTGCCGTCTTCGGCATCGAATGGCGGGTGATCGAATCATGCAGGGGAACACCGTCCGGAAACCGGGAAGGATCCAGGGCATCCGGGAGAGCGGCCAGCCGCGGCAGCTGGCCACAGTAGTTCTGCAAGCGGTGGCCGGGACCGGCGGCAACGTCGTCACTGGTCTGCTTGACCTTGTCCTCACAGTTGGCAATCACGCCCGCCACGGCTGCCTCGCTCATCTCGTCATTCGAGCGATAGACGGCGAGATTCACATCCAGACTGTCCGCCGCACGCCAGCGCAGCTTCCCCTGGTAGCTGCGGTAACGGTAGCCGCCAATATCATTCCCGGGGACGATGGAATTGTCATAGGAGCCATCCCAACGGTCATACAGCAACGACACCCGGCCCGTCAGGGTCTCCCCCAGGATCGGACCGCTGACCTGGCCCATGATTTTCTGCTTGCCCCGATTGCCGGCTTCGGCCTCGAATTTCGATTCGAAGACATCGCCCGGGGCCCGGGTCACGTAGTTGATCGCACCACTGAAGGCGTTGCGGCCATAGGCCGAACTTTGCGGACCCTTCATCACCTCGATGCGCTCGATATCGAGCTGGCTGAAGTTCAGCCCCTCACGGCCGGCGACGTAGACGCCGTCGATGAAGATGGCTGCAGCGTTCTCGCCGAAGATGTCCTGCGGGACGACACCGCGGATGACGGGCGTCGGCAATTGCTCACCCAGCGGATTGAAGAATGACAGGCCCGGAGTCAGGTTGGCGACATCCTGCAGGTTGGTGATGCCCCTGGACTCGATCGCATCCGCATCGAACGCCGTGATGGCAAGCGGCGTCTCCATGAGTTTCTCCTCGCCCTGGCGCCTGGAGGTGACGACAATCTCCTCGATCTGCTGGGCGAGGCTGGCCTGCCAGCCGCCGAGAAGCATCACCCCCAGCAGCACCCTTGCATGCAGTCTTTGCGCCTGGTTACCCATTTTCCACTCCCCCAAAAAAAAGCACCCGCCAGTACTGCTGGCGGGTGCCTGTGTTCAGCCTTGCATGTCAGTCCCTATTTTTCTGCGCCACCAAAGCGCATCTTCGCCGTGAGGCCCCAGGTGCGCAGGCTGGGGTAACTGACCGTGAAACGCATCGGCGGGAAGTCGTCGAAGTTGGAGACATTCCCGACATTGCCGGAATTCGACGGTACCGTCGCATACAGGTCACTGTCGTTGGTCCAGAAGATATCCCGGTACGCCGAACGCGGCTGGTCGTTGTCCAGCAGATTGCGGACCCAGAGTTGCACCGTGTAGCGCGGCGACTGCACACCGATATTGAAGTTCACGTTGCTGTTCGAGGGAATCCAGCTCAGGTTGTCGTTGCCGACGAAAATCTTGTCGATGTAGTTGGCCGAGAGGCTCGACATCAGATCCCAGTCGCCCACCAGCTGGCGCTTGTAGTCCAGCGAGACGCTCGCGGTCCACTCCGGCTGGCGCATCTGGACGGTGCCGCTGATGTCGCCGGACAGCGCACGGCAGCGTGCCGCCTCCGCATTCTGTGCAGCGACCGGCAGGGCCTGGACCACCGCTGGTGCACAAGTCGGGTCATCCGTGTAAAAGCTGTCGAACTGGGCGAGGGATTCGAGATGGCCATTGACCATTTTCGAATCCGTATAGGCCAGGGTCACGCGGCCGGCGAGGTTGTCGGTCATCGCGACATTGGTGGTCATCTCCCAGCCGTAGACGTGGGCATTGCCGGAGTTGACGTTGATGCCTTGCGGCTGCCGGAACTTCTCGCCGGTGCCCGGCACGGCCTCGGTGAGCTGACGCAGGATGATGTCCTTCCAGTCATTGAAAAACAGGGCGATGTCGAGGCTGATGCGCCGATCGGCCGTGTAGCCCTTCAGGCCCAGCTCGTAGGCAACGATTTCCTCCTGTTTGAAGTCGTTGAAGATCGTTGCCATCCGCGCAACCGGATAGACCACTTCCTTGGCTGGCAGGATGTTGATGCCGCCCGGCTTCTTGCCCCTCGCCACCGAGCCGTAGACCATCCACCCGCTGTCAAAGGTGTAGTCCAGGCCAAGCCGGCCGGTGATATCAGCAAAGCGGGCGCTGCGCTCCTCCATGCCCGGGACCTGGACTACCTGGCCACCGAGGATCCAGGGGTAGCCCTCGGCCGAATCGGCGCGCAGGTCCCAGAATTCGTCGCCGCAGGCGGCAACGACAGCCATGTCGAGCATCGGCGGCTGGGTGACGCTCGAAGCGACCGGATCCTGGAAGTCCCGCGGGTCCAGGCAGGGCGTGTGGTTGTAGGCCTCACCGTGCTTGCGATTTTGCGTATACCGCATTTCAGCACGGCCCTTGAGGCGGTCAGTGAAGTCGTAGTCAACCGCACCGAACAGTGACCAGGATTCCTCCTCGAGCTTGAGGAAGGGCCGGTTGAGCGGATCGAGGCCGGCGTAGGGCGCCGGCAGGCCGTAGGAGCCCGCAGACGGCCACATGATGTAGGAACCGATGGCCAGGCCCGGCAGGACCACCGGGCCAAACGCGGCGTTGCCGCCCTCCCGGAAATCCAGTCCGGCCGGCAGCGGTGTCGTGAGGGCGGGATTGCCCTTGTGGTCCTTCAGGGTGGAGTTGAAGTAGTAGCCACCGGCCTGCCAGCGCAACTGCTGGTCGCGCGGGCTGGTCCAGCGCAGTTCCTGGCTCCATTCCTCGACGCGGGGACCGGGTTCGATGTCGATGACGCCCGCGGGGAACCGTGACCATTGCCGCTGCGCGCCAGTCGGGTCGCAGGTCGGTGGCCCGCCCGCCGCCAGGGTGGCTGGATAGCAATACACGAACGGTGTGGCATTACCGGTGAGGCGGTTGAAGTCATTCACCATGTTCTCCTTCATGAAGGAGTAACCGGTGAGTGCGGTCAGGCTGCCGTGATCGGTGTCCCAGGCGATGCTCAGGTTCGTGCGGGTCAGGTCCCGGGCCTCGCCCCAGGCCTCGGGCACCTTGGGCATCGCGTCGCGGCGGACGGAGCCGGGTACCGGCACCGGGTCCGGGAAGGTGCCGGCATCGAGCATCTGCGGCATGTTCCGCAGCTTTGGCACCTTGCCGCAGTAGGTCTGCCACCGCGGTCCTGGTGCACGGCCCAGGTCCGATTCCTCCTTGGTGATGTTGACCTTGTCCTCGCAGTTGGCGAGCAGGCCACCCGCGGCAAAGTCGTCTATCTCATCGTTCGAACGGTAGACCGCGAAGTTGATGTCCAGGTCGTCGGTCGGGCGCCAGCGCAGCTTGCCCTGGTAGCTGCGATAGCGGTAACCGCCGATGTCGCTTCCCGGAGCAAGCGTGTTGTCGTAGGAACCGTCCCATTCGTCATAGAGCACCGAGACGCGCCCGGTCAGCGTCTCGCCAAAAATCGGGCCGCTGATCTGGCCCATGATCTTCTGCTTGCCCCGGTTGCCGATATCGGCGTCGATCTTGGTCTCGAAGACATCACTCGGCGGCTTGGTCACGTAGTTGATGGCGCCGCTGAAGGCGTTGCGGCCATAGGCCGAACTCTGCGGGCCCTTCATCACCTCGATACGCTCGATGTCAAGCTGGCTGAAGTTCAGCCCCTCGCGGCCGGCGACATAGACGCCGTCGATGAAGATCGCCGCAGCGTTCTCGCCAAAGATGTCCTGCGGGACGACGCCGCGGATCACGGGTGTCGGCAGGGATTCACCGAGCGGGTTGAAAAACGACAGGCCCGGGGTCAGGTTGGCCACGTCCTGCAGGTTGGTGATGCCCTTGGACTCGATCGCGTCGGCGTCGAATGCGGTGATGGCGAGTGGCGTCTCCATGAGCTTCTCTTCACCCTGGCGCCGCGAGGTGACGACGATCTCCTCGATCTGCTGCGCCAGGGCCGTCTGGCCGGCCGTCGCCATGGCGAATCCCAGCAGCGACCCCGCCGCCCAGTTGCTCTTCACTCGCATTACTTCACCCCTCAGGACACTCACTCAGGCCGACGCCCACGGCCGCTGGCCGAGGGCGCCTCGTTTCAACCTGCACCGGTGCGGTCTCCGGCTATTTTTCGGCACCACCGAAGCGCATCCTTGCCGTGAGGCCGAAGGTGCG
>CAZQGA010000231.1:0-4227 GCA_964592735.1 uncultured Chromatiaceae bacterium
GCGATTGTCACGGCATAATACCACGGCGGTCGCATCCATCACCGCGAGCCAGGAGAGCCCGGTGAAGATGGAGACGCCGGCTAGCCACAGCGCCAGCAGGAGCAGCGTCGCGCCAACGCTGCCCAGGCTGCCCGCCAGACCGGTACCAACCAATCCGCCGAGTGCGCCGCCAGCCGACTGCGGCAGGGAACCGGCAGCAAAATGCAGCGTTGCCAACCCGCAGCTGGTGAGGAGCGTAAGCAGGAAGCCCGCGAGCCGCGTACCGAGAATGACCCGGTCGAGCGGGCCCGGCAGCTTGCGCATGGTGAACACCAGCCAGCCGGCCAGTGCCGTCATGGCCGGCAGCAGATAAGCAGGCCCGCCGCAGAGACTGAAGGAAATATCGGCAAACCAGGCACCCGCGGCACCGATCTGGTTGCGCACTGCCAGCCCGTCACCGGTGCCGCTGAAGCCCGCATCACGCGGATCGTAGCTCACCAGCGCCACCAGCATGATCAGTGCCAGTGCGCCGAGCACCCACAGCGCCGATTCCCGCAAGGCATTGGCCGCGGGTCCTGCAGGCAGACTGTCGCCTTCGAGCCGGACTGCTTTGCTCACTGGAAACTTCGCAACAACAACTGGGATCAACTGCTTTTGCATGAAGGCAGTCGTCGGCCATCATAGCAGCAAGCTGCGGGCCGTTTGAACACTCCCGGGCAACCCGCCATCCGGCACTTGGTTCCCGCACACATTCTTTCCTACACTGTTGCGCCGGTCGGGAACCCGCGCAGGCGCTGCGTGGTGACACTGCCCCGGCCAGCCCAGGCTCCACCCACCGCAGGAAATCAGCAAGGAATCGCCGATGGCCGACGCGCTGCACGCCCGCCTCCTCATTCTCGGCTCCGGGCCAGCCGGCTACACGGCAGCCATCTATGCCGCCCGCGCCAACCTGCATCCGGTGCTGGTCACCGGGCTCGAGCAGGGCGGCCAGCTCATGAACACCACCGAAGTCGACAACTGGCCGGGTGGCACCGAGGGCCTGCAGGGGCCCCAGCTCATGGAGCAACTGCGCGAGCATGTCGCCCGGCTCGGCGTGGCAATGCTCTTTGATCACATTGCCGGAGCCGACCTGGGTGCCCGCCCGCTGCGGCTCAGCGGCGGCGAACGCGAGTACAGCGCCGATGCCCTGATCATCGCCACCGGCGCGTCGGCCCGCTATCTGGGACTGCCAAGTGAAACGGCTTTCCGGGGCAAAGGTGTCTCTGCCTGTGCAACCTGCGACGGCTTCTTCTACCGCGGACAGGACGTTGCCGTGATCGGTGGCGGCAATGTGGCCGTGGAAGAGGCCATCTACCTCGCCAAGCTCTGCCGCCGCGTCACACTGATACACCGCCGCGACAGCCTGCGCGCGGAAAAAATGCTGCAGGACAAGCTGCTGGCACGTGCACGAGAGGGCAACGTGGACATCCTCTGGAATCACGAAGTCGATGAGGTCCTCGGTGACGAGTTCGGCGTCAATGGCCTGCGGTTGCGCAACAACCGGGACGATGTCGTGCGCAACCTCGCGGTCCAGGGTGTATTCATCGCCATTGGCCACGACCCCAATACCAGCGTATTTGCCGGCCAGCTGGACATGCACAATGGCTACCTCGCCGTGCGCTCCGGATCGCACGGCGGCGCCACCGCCACCAGCGTACCTGGCGTGTTTGCCGCTGGCGATGTGGCCGACCACGTCTACCGGCAGGCGATCACCTCCGCCGCCTCCGGCTGCATGGCGGCACTCGACGCCGAACGCTACCTGGACTCAGCCTGACAATTGACAGGATCGTAGCCGGCACACCGGGGCTGCTGGCCCGGAATACTGGCGTTGCATACGGGGCGGCAGCCAGGCAGCAGGACATGCAACTTCGCATCCTCGACAGCATCCATGCAGCAAACGCCGGCGAGTGGAATGCCCTCGACGCTGCCAGCCAACCCTTCCTGCGCCACGAATTTTTCGCTGCGCTCGAGGACAGCGGCTGCGTGGGACCCGCAACCAGCTGGATTCCGCAGCACCTTGTTGCGAGCGATACAGCGGGGAAGCTGCTCGGCGCCCTGCCCCTTTACCGCAAAGCGGACTCCTTCGGTGAATTCGTCTTCGATTTCGCCTGGGCAGATGCCTACCAGCGCGCCGGCCTGAATTACTTCCCGAAGCTGGTCGCGGCAGTGCCGTTCACGCCCGCCAGCGGACCACGCTTCCTGGCAAGACCAGGAACGGATCGGGCTGCGGTGACTGCGGCGCTGCTGGATGGCGCACTCGCAAGGGCACGCGAAAGCGGCGCTTCCTCACTGCACATCCTGTTTCCCGACCACGGCCAGGCGGAGGATCTGGCCAGGCGCGGACTGCTCATGCGCAAGGACTGCCAGTTCCACTGGCAAAACCACGGCTACCAGAGCTTTGATGATTTCCTGGGCGGGTTCACTGCCGAAAAGCGCAAGAAGGCCAGGCGTGAACGCCGGCGTGTCGCCGAAGCCGGCATCCGCTTCCGCATCCTGTCTGGTGCGGAGATCGATGACCATCTGTGGAAGGACATCATGCCCCTCTATGCCAGCACCTTCTGGCAGCGGGGCCGGGAACCTTATCTCAACGAAACCTTCTTTCGCCGCGTCGCCCGCACGCTCCCCGGGCAGTTCCTCGCCGTGCTGGCCCTGCTGCACGACGCTCCCGTGGCAGTTGCCCTCTTCTTCCGCAGCACCGACACGCTCTACGGGCGTTACTGGGGCAGCGCTGGTGAATACCACAGCCTGCACTTCGAGACCTGCTATTTCCAGGGCATCGAGTATTGCATCGCCAATGGCCTGCAGCGTTTCGAGCCTGGCACCCAGGGCGAGCACAAGATCGCCCGCGGCTTCACCCCCGTGGAAGTCTGGTCGGCCCACTGGCTGGCAGACCCGCGTTTTGCCGCCGCGGTCGATCGCTACGTCGATCTGGAGCGCGCCCAGGTCGATGAGTACATCGGTGCAGTGCAGGCCCACGTGCCGTTCCGCAAGGAGCAGCCATGACCGGGCGTCCACGGCTGGCCTGGATCAACCCGGGTGATCCGCCCGATGCATTTCCACCCCCAGGCAATGCCCTGCGCGAGCCCAATGGGCTGCTGGCCGCCGGCGGGGATCTCTCGCCCGAACGCCTGGTGGCAGCCTACGAACGCGGCATATTCCCCTGGTTCAGCACGGGCCAGCCCATTCTCTGGTGGTGCCCGGATCCGCGGGCAGTCCTCCTGCCCGGCACCTTGCATGTGTCCCGGCGACTGGCCCGCACGCTGCGCGGCGGACGCTTCACCACTTCGGTGAACCAGGCGTTTGGCGAGGTGATCCGCCTGTGCGCCACGACGCGCAGCGAGCCCGGCACCTGGCTGACGCCGGAAATGATCGACGCCTACTGCCGGCTGCACGAACTGGGCATCGCCCACTCGGTGGAATCGTGGTCAGGCAGCCGCCTTGCCGGTGGCATCTATGGCATCAATCTCGGCAGCGTGTTCTTCGGCGAATCCATGGTGAGCCTGCTGCCGGACGGCTCCAGGGTCGCCATGGCCAGGCTCGAGGCTCTGGCCCTCGACCTTGGCATCAGCCTCATCGACTGCCAGGTGGCAAATCCCCACCTGCTGCGCCTCGGTGCCGTGCTGATGCCGCGCGAGGAATTCCTCGACCGCATCCGCCACGGCGTGCGCCAGCCCCCTGTGCGACGCCTGCGGGCGCAGTGCGCCGGGCCAGTTCCCTTGCGCCCATAGGCGAGTTCTTGCACAATCCGCCCGCCCCCGGAACCGGAACACCCCATGTCGAAAGAGGAAGCCCTCCAGCTGGAAGGCGTCGTGACCGAGACGCTGCCGAACACGACTTTCCGTGTAAAGCTCGACAATGGGCATGTGGTCACCGCACACATCTCGGGCAAGATGCGCAAGAACTACATCCGCATCCTCACCGGAGATCGCGTCACCGTGGAGCTAACGCCCTACGACCTCACCAAGGGGCGTATCACCTACCGCGCACGCTAGGCAGCAGGCAGCCTGCACGGCTGCCGGACTGACCGCCATACCCGGCCATTCCCGGGCGCCAGCCAGGTACGTTCTCAGCCTGGCTCGACGAGGTGCTCGAGCTTTTTCGTATTCGGCAGGGTCCTGAGGCCCAGGCTACCGCCAGCCTCGAGCACGATGCGCACATGCCCGCCATTGGCGAGATCGCCGAACAACAGCTGCTCGGCGAGCGGGCGCT
>CAZQGA010000232.1:0-4211 GCA_964592735.1 uncultured Chromatiaceae bacterium
GGATCATCTCGTTGACGCGCTGGCCGAGCTGGGCGCGCAGCAGCGACTGGCAGGCGTTGATGCCGCGCTGGGCGGCGCCAAGGCTGGCCATGACGAGGCCTTCCAGCAGCACGAGTTGCAGGACCGGGCCGTAAACCGGTGCGACCCCGCCCTGCACGGCATTGGCCTGGCCGACGACGGTGTCGACGATGAGCTTGCCGATCCAGGCCGCTGCGGCCGGCAGCACGCCAGCGGCGAGCGTCAGCGCGGCGAGCAGGAGCGCGAGCTGGCGGTTGGTCGACCAGACCAGCGCGACGGCACGGCGGGTGTATTTCAGCACTGCCGCATTGCCCAGGAACTGGCCGGGCCCGCCTGCCGGTGATGCTGGCGCAGCAGCCTGCGCCTGGGCGGGTGTCGGTGCAGCAGGGGCCATGCGGCTTACCAGGGGAAGAAACGGGCGGGAAAGCCGGCCGGAAAATGCCCCTGGCCGCGCGGCAGTTCGACGAAGCCATCGGTGCCGCCGAGCGCGATGAAGTCCCCGGAAGTGTTGGTGGGCCGCGGCAGGACGCGCGTTTCGCCGTCGTCGGTGAAACTCAGTGCCACCGGCAGGAAACAGGTCAGGTCGGCGGTGACTTCGACGGCCTCCGCCAGCTGGTAGCGCGGCAGTGGTTTTGCAGTGGCACCCATCGCGTGGGCGAGGCCGGGCAGGACGTAGCGCGCCAGGCACACGAGGCTCGAGACGGGATTGCCAGGCAGCGCGAACACGAGCTTGCCGCCGTCGCCCCGGCCAAACCACAGCGGCAGGCCAGGCCGCTGCAGCACCTTGTGGAACACGGTGCGTACGCCGAGTTCAGCGAGCGTACCGGGTACGTAGTCGAACTGCCCCATGGAGACGCCGCCGGAGAGGATCAGCACGTCGTTCGCGGCGTAGAGGCGGCCAATCTCGCGGAGCAGTCCGCCCGGGTCATCGCGCAGCAGTGTGCGGGAGACCTGTGGAAAGCCACGCCGGCGCAGCGCCGCCTCGATGGCGCGGTCGTTGGAAGAGCGGATCTGCGCGGCAGTGATGGGTTGCCCAGGCTCAACCAGTTCATCGCCTGTCGAAATCACGGCGATGGCAGGCCAGGCGCTGATCGCGACGTCGGCCTGGCCGCCTACGGTGAGGATGGCCATCTCCGGTGGCCCGATGCATCTTCCGGCTGCGAGCAGGCGTTCGCCCTGCCGGTTGTCGGAGCCGCGGCGATGCACGAACTGGCCGGCGCGTGCGTTGTAGCCCGCTTCGAGGACCGCCTGGTCGCCGCTGCGCGTGATGCGTTCCACCGGGATCACGGTGTCGGTGCCGCCCGGCAGTACACCGCCTGTCATCACCTCGATGCATTGCGCGCTGTTGTCGATGGCGAGTGCCGGTGCACCCGCCGCCTGCCTGCCTGCGACGGTGAATTCCCGGCATCCGGTGGCGAGCGCCTCCGCAGCCACGGCGATGCCGTCCATGGTGACGCGATCAAAGGGGGGCTGGTCGCGCTCCGCGCAGAGGTCTTCGCGCAGCACCGCGCCGAGCGCCTGCTCGAGCGGCACCCGGGCAGACGGCCAGCGGGGCAGCGTCGCCTCGATGAGGCTGACTGCCTCTTCGACGCTGATGCGATAGCGGGGAGGCGTGTCCATTCAGCGTCCTTTCGCCAGCAGGTCGAGCCGGCCGGCCAGCACGGCGTGGATCTCGGCTAGGATCGAAAGTGCGATGGTCTCCGGCGAATCCGCACCGATGGCGAGACCCGCCGGGCCACGCAGCCGCGCGCCGAGGGCGGTTGCGTTCTCACCGAGCCCGGCGAGCAGGCGCTCGCGGCGCGCAGCAGGGCCGAGCAGCCCCAGGTAGGGCAGTGCGCTGCGTGCCAGTGCGCGCAGCCAGGCGCGGTCACTGTCGAGGTGGTGGGTCATCACCACGGCGGCGGTGAATCGCGCCAGGTCGAGGCCGCGCCCTGCTTCACCGGGAGGCAGCTGCAACACCTGCTCCGCGGCGCCGAGGTCGCCGCGGGCGAGTTGCGCGGGGCGATGGTCGGCAACCGTGACGCGCCAGCCGAGGCGGCTCGCCAGTTCGATGAGTGGTACGGCGTCGAGGCCGGCACCGAGCACGAGGAGCCGTGGCAGCGGGCGCAGCGGTGCGTAGAGGACTTCAGCGCTGTGCCCGGCGATGCGCTCTGTTGCCCGCTCAGCGTTGCGCAGGCTTCGTCGTGCATCGCAGCCGCGGCCGAGTTGTGCCTGCCATGCCGGCGGCAGCTGCCAGCTGTGGCTGCCTTCCGCGCCGCTCACCAGCGTCGCGCCCGCGGGCAGTATCGGGTCGCTGCTTGCCACGACGGTGGCGCTGAGCGCGGGCGTATCACCGAGGAGTTCGGCCGCGATGGCGGCGAACGGTGCATGGCCGTTTTCCGGTCGCAGCGGTTGCAGGAGCAGGCGGAAGACGCCGTTGCAGCCGATGCCGAGGCCGAAGAGTTCATCGTTGCCATCGCGCAGGTCGTAGGTGAGCAGTTGTGCCATGCCGGTTGTGAGGACCACACGCGCGTGTTCGGCCAGATCGCCCTCGAGGCAGCCCCCGCTCACCAGTCCCTGGAATTCCCCGGTGCCGGTGAACAGGATGCGATGACCGGCCTTGGTGTAGGTCGAGCCTGCGGTCTCGACCACGGTGGCGAGCACCAGCGCCTGTCCGGTGGCACGCCAGCGGGCAAAGGAGTCGAGAAGCTGGCGGGCGCTCACAGGCCGGGATCTGCGACCAGCGCGATCTTGCCCATGGCTGCGTTGGCCTCGAGGATCTCGTGGGCGCGTGCGGCTTCGGTGAGCGGCAGCGTCTCCTGCAGCACGGGAGCCACGGCACGCCGTTCGAGCAGGGGCCAGACGTGCCCGGCCAGCGCAGCGGCAATGCGACCCTTTTCCGCGATGTCACGGGCGCGCAGCGTCGAGCCGGTGATCGTCAGGCGGCGGGTCAGCACCTGTGCCAGGTTGAGCGTGCCGCGTGCGCCGCCGAGTACGCCGATCACGACCAGGCGCCCGTCGGTGGCGAGGGCATCGAGGTTGGCCTCCAAGTAGTTGCCGCCAACGATGTCGAGAATGACGTCGACGCCGCGGCCCCCGGTATGGGCCCGCACGATTTCCGCAAAGGCTTCTTCGCGGTAATTGATGGCGCGTTCGGCGCCGAGTCGCGTGCAGAGCGTGGCTTTCTCCATGCTGCCCACGGTGGCGAGCACATGTGAGCCCAGGGCATGCGCAAGCTGGATCGCCGTGGTGCCGATGCCGCTCGCACCGCCATGAACCAGGAGGGTTTCGCCCGGTGCCAGCCGCCCGCGTTCGAAGACGTTGGTCCAGACCGTGAAGAAGGTTTCGGGGATTACCGCGGCTTCCACCAGCGACAGCGCAGCGGGTACCGGCAGGCACTGGGTTGCCGGCGCCACACAGAACTCCGCATAGCCGCCCCCGCTGACCAGCGCGCAGACGCGATCGCCAGGCTGGTGCGGCATGGCTCCCGGGCCGGTCGCGACCACGATGCCCGCAACCTCAAGGCCAGGGATGTCGGAAGCTCCGGGCGGCGGCGGGTACAGGCCGCGCCGTTGCAGGCAATCCGGGCGATTGACGCCGGCGGCAGCAACCTGGATCAGCACTTCGCCGGGGCCGGGCGCCGGGCGCGCCCGCTCGCCGGGGACGAGCACACCCGGCGGGCCAGGTTCGCGGATTTCGATGACGCGCATGCGATCGGGCAGTACCACCGGCTCGCCTCTGGGGAAAACTGGAACCCGCCGCAGTATAAAGGCAAGCGTCGCGCGACGGCCGCAACGGCTGACAATTATCAGCCGTCGTGGGCGACTGCAGCAGGCAGTGCCGCGGCTGCTGGAGCGCCCGCAGATGCTGTGTTAGCGTCTGTCACGGCGTTGATTTCCACACAGGGTGCAAGCATGTCGGCTGATGAGGAGAAGGTCGTGGCCTGGCGCGGTGCGCGAGCACCCGCCGTGCGTGACCGGTTTGACCGCCCGCTCCAGGACCTGCGCATCTCGGTGATGGACCGCTGCAATTTCCGCTGCCCGTACTGCATGCCGGAAGACAAGTATCACAAGGACTTCCAGTTCCTGAAAAGCAACGAGCGGCTGTCCTTCGAGGAAATCCAGCGCCTCGTGCAGGTTTTCGCCGGCCTTGGTGTACGCAAGCTGCGCATCACCGGCGGCGAACCATTGCTGCGGCCGAACCTCCCCGACCTC
>CAZQGA010000233.1:0-4163 GCA_964592735.1 uncultured Chromatiaceae bacterium
GCCTCGGGCACGAGCGTGCTGTGGTCGGGCTGATCGCCGCGCTGTTTCATGACGCCGGCTACATCCGCCGCCAATCCGAGGCCGGCGTACTCAACGGCGCCGAACTGACCGGCCTGCACGTCTCACGCAGCGCTGACTTCCTGCGCAGCTATCTGCCGCGGATCGGGCTCGCAAGCCATGCGGGAATTGCCGCCTGGCTGGTGCACTTCACCGGCTACGAGATGAGCCTCGATGACATCGAGCTCGATGATCCCAAGGACAGTCTGCTGGGGCACCTGCTCGGCACCGCGGATCTGATGGCACAGATGGCTGATCGCTGCTACCTCGAGAAATGCCGCGACCGGCTCTATGCCGAATTCGTGCTGGCCGGCGTGGCCACGCGAACCATCCCGGCAGCGGACAAGATCCAGTACGAGTCAGGCATCGACCTGCTGCGACAGACGCCGGGCTTTTTTCGTCACTCTGCCCGCGAGCGCCTGGAACGGAAATTCAACGGCGTCTATCGCTACATCGAAGCAGTCTGTGACGGTCGCAACCCGTATTTCGAAGCCATCGAACAGAACATGGCCCATCTCGACCGGCTCATCGACAGCGGGGAGTGGCACAAGCTGCGCCGCCAGCCCGCCTGCTTTACCGTCCTGGAGGAGCCGCTGCAGCATGTCAGCGGGCTGGTGAGCCGCTACCTGGCGCGCTTTCAGCTGTCGAGCGCGACCTCCGCCTGACCCTGGTTCAACCAGGCACAGACAACCCTCAATGCCTGCCTCATGACGGTGGATTGCCAGGCCATCGATTGCCGATCGCCACGCACCCAGCGCCCCGGACAAGCCACGAAGTGAAGACATGAAAGCACCTCCCCGCATCGGCTTCGTCAGCCTTGGATGTCCAAAGGCCCTGGTGGATTCCGAGCGCATCCTTACCCGGCTGCGCGCCGAAGGCTACGAGGTCGCCGCCAGCTACGAAGGTGCCGACCTCGTCGTGGTGAACACCTGTGGCTTCATCGATGCCGCGGTGGAGGAGTCGCTCGATGCCATCGGCGAGGCGCTCGACCACAACGGCAAGGTCATCGTCACCGGCTGCCTCGGCGCGCGCCAGGAGACGATCCGGGCACGGCATCCCTCGGTACTGGCCGTCACCGGACCGCAGGCATACGAGGAGGTCATGGCAGCGGTGCACGAGCATGCGCCGAAGCCCCACGATCCTTACCTCGACCTGGTGCCGGCACAGGGCATCCGGCTGACGCCCCGGCATTACGCCTACCTGAAGATCAGCGAGGGCTGCAATCATCATTGCAGCTTCTGCATCATCCCGAGCCTGCGCGGCAGGCTCGCGAGCCGCGGCATCGCCGATGTCATGCACGAGGCCGAGCGCCTGGCCCGGGCAGGCGTAAAGGAATTGCTGGTGATCTCGCAGGACACCAGCGCCTATGGCGTGGACCTGAAATACCGTGTCGAGCTCTGGCAGGGCCAGCCCTTGCAGACCCGCTTCCTCGACCTGGCCCGCGCGCTGGGCAGCCTGGGCGCCTGGGTCCGGCTGCACTACGTCTACCCGTACCCGCATGTGGACGATGTCGTCCCGTTGATGGCCGAGGGCCTCGTGCTGCCCTACCTCGACATCCCCTTCCAGCACGCGAGCCCGCGCATCCTGAAGCTGATGCGCCGTCCGGCCCACGCCGAGGACACGCTGGCCCGGATTCGCCGCTGGCGGGCTGCGTGCCCGGACATCACGCTGCGCAGCACCTTCATCACCGGCTTCCCGGGCGAAACCGCAGACGACTTCGAGATGCTGCTCGACTGGCTGGAAGAGGCCCGGCTCGATCGCGTGGGCTGTTTCACCTACTCGCCGGTGGCAGGGGCCGCAGCCAATGAGCTGCCCGATCCGGTGCCGCCGGCCCTGGCAGAAGAACGCCAGCGCCGCTTCATGGAAGCCGCCGCGCGCATCAGCACCGCAAAACTCGCGGCGAAGGTCGGCAAGCGCATGCGGGTGCTCGTGGACCAGACCGGCCCGGAAGGCGCCATCGCCCGCAGTCCCGGGGATGCACCGGAGATCGATGGCGTGGTGCAGATCGCCAGGCCAGGTCGCTGCAAGCCCGGCGACTGGCTCGACGTCGTCATCACCGCTTCAGGGCCCTACGACCTCGAAGCGCGCCTGGCCTGAGCCGGCCACGATCCCGCGTCAGCGCAACGCCGGGATGACCTGCCGGCCGATGATGTCCAGTGCCGCCATCGGCTCGTCATGGAGACGCAGCGAGAGAGTGGTCTGGCCGGCCTTGCCGAACTGCCTGAAGCGCTCGATTTCCCGGTCGAGATCTTCCAGGCCACCGGTCGAGGTGAACGCCTCACAGAGCCGGTGGGTTATGCGCTGGGGAACGCCCTTGATATCGCCGGAACGGTCGAACCAGGCGACGACGAAGCTTTCCCAGTGCTCGCGGACGAAGCGGACATCCTCCGGCGGAAGGAACAGCCCGATGAGCTCCGGATCGAGCTTGCGGGCCCGCCAGGCCAGTTCACGACAGGATTCGCGGTAGCCCGCTGCCCGGTCCTTCTTCAGGTGCCAGGCCCAGAAACCGTTGATCCGGAAATCTTCCGCGGCCTGCTCGCGGCGGGCCAGCCCGGCGCGGATCGCCGCAATGGCCGGCTCGATGATTTCCAGCGGCGTGCAGCCGATGAATACGCCATCGGCGACGCGGCCACCGGCACGCATCATCTGGTGGCGGTAGGCACCGAGGCAGACCCGCGGTGGCGGCGCCTGCAACCAGGTGTATGTACAGGGGAAGCTGACCTGGAAGTGCTCACCCCGGTAGCCGCCCTGCCGCAGCTGCCCACGGCCTGCACCGACGATGATTTCCACCGCCTCCCGGATGGCACCCACGACTTTGGACGGCTTGGCGAGGGCCATGGCATCGAGGTTGCCCTCGCCGGCACCAATGGAGACTTCCGCCCGGCCCTGGGACAGTTCGTTGAGCGACAGCAGTGCATTGGCAATCTTCAGCGGGTGCATTTCGAATGGCGACAGCGCCAGCGCGCCCAGCCGTAACGTCCGCGTCGCCAGCGCGACGGGCACCAGGGCAATGAAGGGATCCCAGTGCGCAAAATAGTTGGACATCCACAGTGCCCGGACGCCATGACGCTCGGCTGCCTGTGCCAGTTCGACGAGCTGACGCGACGTCAGATCGGGTTCAACAATGATGTCGACTTCCAAGGCTGGTCTCCGCTGATCCGACTCCGGCCCGGGAGAGGCCATCTCCTGCCCCAGGGGCGGGGCAGCGCTACGCCCGCTCCCAGCGCTGCTTGGCGCTGAAGCCCTGCTTCCACAGCCAGGTTTCCGTGTAGAGAATCTTCCCGGCCACGATCCGGCAGACCTGCCGTTCGAACGGCCGGCTGGTGTCCATGCCGAGGTCGCTCATCCACTCATGCCAGCGAAACACCTGCATGCCGCGATCCCAACCCGGTGCGTGGGGTTCGATGATCTCTGCACGGCCGAAGATCTGTGCGCCGCGCGCGCTGTGCCAGCCATGGTAGGCACCGTGGATCGCCACCGAGACCCGTGGATCGCGCTGCATCGCCTTGACCTTGGGCGTCCCCGGATCCGGGAGCATGTAGAGGTCCAGCCCGTCGGCGTAGTACTCGATGGGACTCGCGATCGGCTGACCGCTGCCACCGACCGTCGCCAGCACGCACATGTTGGTGGAGCCCAGCAGTTGCCCGATGCGATCCTCGAGTTCCGCACGAGGCAGGGGCTTGCCGGGCCAGGGCGGCTCGACCCATTTGTACGCAGTGCTCACGCCAGGACGCTCCAGTCGTTGAACCGGAACGCTATGGTGCCAGAGAGCGCAGCCAGCCGGGTGATTGCGGGAAGCCGCAGCCGCCGCGTGGACAGCGGCCTATTCCACGGTCACCGACTTGGCGAGGTTGCGCGGCTGGTCCACGTCGGTGCCGCGCAGGATGGCCGCATGGTAGGCCAGCAATTGCAGCGGAACCGTGTAGACGGCGGGTGCCTGCAGGTAGGTCACGTGCCTCGGCATCTGGATGACGGTCACGCCATCACCCGACTCGAAGCCTGAATCCGGGTCGGCGAAAACAAACAGCTCGCCGCCGCGCGCACGAACCTCCATGAGGTTCGACTTGAGCTTCTCCAGCAGGTCGTTGTTCGGCGCGACGGTGATG
>CAZQGA010000234.1:0-4139 GCA_964592735.1 uncultured Chromatiaceae bacterium
GCGCCGGCGCTGGAGATCACCGTGACTGCAAAAGGCGGCTTTTTTGTCAACGGGCGTGCCCTGGTGGACAACCGCGCCGAAACGCTGACGACGGCCCTGCGCCGGGTCATGCAGGACGGGGAGCCCCATGCGGTGACGATCAGCGCGGACGCCCGCGCCACCCACCAGGATGTCGTCACGGCCATGGATGTCGCCGGACGACTGGGGATCACCGACGTGCACATCGCCACCTTGCGCACACGACCGGAATAGGCCCGGCGATGGCACAGGCAGCCGACAATTCCGTTGCGCTCTACCGGCGCATGCTCGGTCTGTCGTTCCGCTACTGGCGGATGTTTGTGCTGGCGGGCATCGGCATGGTTGTCTACGCCGGCACGGATACGGCCTTCGCCTGGGTGGTGAACAAGCTCCTCGCGGTGGTGGGGTCGGATGCCCGGACGGCTGCGGAAAATGACACGCAGCGCTGGATTCCGTTCGCCATCCTGCTTCTGTTCATCGTGCGGGGAGTCGCGGATGTAGCCTCAGGCTATGGCCTGGGCTGGATCGGCCGGCGTGTCGTGGCGGATCTTCGCCAGCAGGTGTTCGACAAGTTCATGCGTCTGCCCGCGCAGTACTACGATGCATCCTCCAGCGGTGCACTGCTTTCGCGGCTCACGTTCAATATTGAGCAGATCGCCGAGTCGATGTCGAGTGTCGTCACGGTGATGCTGCGCGAAGTGTTGACGGCCATCGGCCTCATTGCCTACCTGGTTTACCTGAGCCCGACGCTGGCGATGTTCGTCTTCATCGCGGCGCCGCTGATGGTCGTGATCACCCGGACCCTGGGCCGCTACTTCCGCCGCTACAGCGGCCGTATCCAGGAATCCATGGGCGACATCACGCGGGTCGCGCAGGAGTCCCTGCAGAACCAACGGGTCATCAAGATCTTCAATGCGCGGGACTATGAGTACCGGCGTTTCGAGCAGGCCAATGAGAAGACCCGCCGGCTGCAGATGCGCCTCGTGGTGACCAAGGGCGTGGGCGATGGCGTGATTGCGCTGGTGGCGGCCCTGGGCCTGTCGGCAGTGGCATTCGTTGCGGTGTCGCCGGCAGTGCGCGAGAGCATGGACCTCGGCGATTTCGGTGGATTCATCACCGCACTGGTGCTGCTGATGCGCCCCCTGCGCCAGCTGGGAGGCATCAATGCCGTGATCCAGCGTGGCCTGGCGGCCGGGGAGAGCGTATTTGCCGTGCTCGATGAACCGGAGGAGACCGATGCAGGCCGTGAAGCGCCAGGCCGTGTACGCGGGGACGTGGAGTTTCGTGGCGTCGGTTTCCGTTATGACGAGGCCAAGGGGCCCGTTCTGCATGACATCAGCCTGCGGGTGCCGCCGGGACAGAAGCTTGCCATCGTCGGGCGCTCCGGCAGCGGCAAGAGCACGCTGGTGAACCTGTTGCCGCGCTTCTATGAAGCCGGTGACGGACAGATCCTCATCGATGGCCGTGACATCCGTGAGTACTCACTGGCCGGCCTGCGCCAGCAGATCAGCCTGGTCAGCCAGGAAGTGACGCTGTTCAACGATACGGTGGCGAACAACATCGCCTACGGCGCGTTGAGTGGTGCGCCACGGGCCGAGATCGAGCGTGCAGCCCGTGCGGCCCACCTCGAAGACCTGCTGGCTCAGTTGCCGCAGGGTCTCGACACCCTGGTGGGCGATCGCGGCCTGCTGCTGTCCGGCGGGCAGCGTCAGCGTATCGCCATTGCCCGTGCGCTATTGAAGGATGCACCCATCCTCATCCTCGACGAGGCCACCTCGGCACTCGACACCGAGTCCGAGCGCCATATCCAGGAAGCGCTCGACGAACTGATGACCAACCGCACGACTTTTGTCATCGCCCACCGCCTGTCCACAGTGGAAAACGCCGATCGCATCATCGTCATGGCCGGTGGCTACATCGTCGAAAGTGGTACGCATGCCGAACTGCTGGCAGCCGGCAGGCAATACGCCACCTTGTACCGCCTGCAGTTCCGCGATGACTGACGGGCTTGCGGCACGCGGCGTGGAACGGGTCTGGTATGGCGATGGCGCGCTGGCGTCGGTGCTCCAGCCACTGGCCTGGACGTTCGGGCTTGGCGTGCGGCTGCGCCGGGCCGCCTACCGGCGGGGCTGGCTGCCGGCCGGCCATCCTGGTGTGCCGGTGATCGTGGTCGGCAACCTGACTGCCGGTGGGGCCGGCAAGACACCGCTGGTCGGCTGGCTGGTCGAACGCCTGCGCGCCGCCGGGTGGAAGCCCGGCATCGTCAGCCGTGGCTACGGCGGCAGCCCCCAGGCAGAACCGCTGCGGGTGGAGGCGGCTACGAGTCCTGGGCTCGCCGGCGATGAGCCGGTACTGCTGGCACGGCGCACCGGCGTACCGGTGGTGGTGTGCCTCGACCGGCTCAAGGCAGCCCGTGCCGCTGTCAGCGCGGGTGCCGACATCGTCGTTGCCGATGATGGCCTGCAGCACTATGCGCTGCGCCGGGATGTGGAACTGCTCGTCGTGGATGGCATGCGTCGCTGGGGCAATGGGCGCATGCTGCCGGCTGGTCCGCTGCGTGAGCCGCTGTCGCGCCTGGCGGAAGTGGATGTGGTGATCGTCAATGGCGGCCAGCCGGCAGCAGGGGAGATCGGCTTCGTCCTGCGGCTTGGCGCTGCGGTGTCACTGGCCGGGGACAAGCCGCGGTTGCCGGGCAGCTTTGCCGGCCAGCAGGTGCACGCCGTGGCCGGGATTGGCAATCCAGCACGCTTTTATGATGCGCTGACGGCCCTCGGCATCGATGTGGTGGCGGTGCCTGTCCCGGACCATGGCCGTGTGGACCTGGTTGCTCTGCGCCGGGCTACGTCCGGGCCGATCCTGATGACGGAGAAGGATGCGGTGAAATATCCTGAGTGCCGTGACCCGCAGGTCTGGTACCTGCCCGTGGACGTACAGATGCATCCCGGTACGGAAGAGCGGTTGATGAAGTGCATTGATTCCCGGCTGGGGATGGCGGGTGATGCCCATGGCTGAATTCCACGTGGTAATCCCGGCACGACATGCCTCTTCGCGCTTTCCAGGCAAGCCGCTGGCCATGCTGGCCGGGCGGCCGATGCTCGAGCATGTCTTCCGCAATGCCCTTGCGAGCAGTGCGGCCGGGGTGATCGTCGCCACTGACGATGAGCGCATTGCCAGCGCAGCGCATGGCTTTGGTGCGGAGGTTGCCATGACGCGGGAAAGCCATGCCTCGGGCACCGACCGCATCGCCGAAGTGGCTGCCGTACGCGGTTGGGGGGCTGACGTCATCGTCGTGAACCTGCAGGGTGATGCGCCACTCACGCCGCCTTCCAGCATCCGCCAGGTTGCGGCGTTGCTTGCGGACCATCCGGCTGCCGCCATGGCCACGCTGTGCGTGCCGGTGGCTTCTGCCGCGGATTTCGCCAGCCCACACGTGGTCAAGGTGGTAATGGACCAGGGCGGTCGCGCGCTGTATTTCAGCCGGGCGCCAATCCCCAGTGCCGGTCACGGCAATGGCGGCCTGCCACAGGCCTGGCGGCATCTGGGCATCTATGCCTACCGGGTGGGTGACCTGCTGCGCCTCAGCCGCGCCGAGTCGTGCTACCTTGAGAATGTGGAAAAGCTTGAACAGTTGCGCGCGCTGTGGCTGGGGATGGAAATCCGCGTTGCAGTGGCACGTGAGCCCCATGGACCCGACGTCGATACACCGGCGGATGTCGCGGCGGTCGAGGTCTGGATGACCCGCGGCGCCAGCATGCAGGGCTGAGGCGCGGCATGGGAAATCCCGGTGACAGGCCGCAGGCCCGCATTTTGTTTGTCTGCATGGGCAACATCTGCCGTTCGCCGATGGCGCACGGCGTGATGCGGCAGCGCCTGCGGGAGATCCGGCTCGACGAGCGTGTCGAGACCGACTCAGCTGCCACCCACGGTTACCACGCGGGCTCCCCCCCCGACGAGCGTGCGCAGGCCGCAGCGGCACGCCGCGGCATCGATATCTCAGACCTGCGGGCCAGGCCCGTGGTGACGGAGGACTTCGACCGCTTCGACCTGATTCTCGCCATGGATGAGGATAACGTTGAAAACCTGCGCCGACTGGCTGCGAAGGAATACCACGGCAAGATCCA
>CAZQGA010000235.1:0-4122 GCA_964592735.1 uncultured Chromatiaceae bacterium
TCATCGAGGAGGTGCCCCAGATGTGGTAGCTCTCCTCCGCGCAGTCGTGGTAGGAAATGTTGTCCTGCCAGTAATTCGGCGTCATGCAATAGAGCAGCGAGTGGGCGTGCGTCAGCGGATCTGCGCGCAGCATTTTCACCATGCAGCCCGGGGCCACGGACGGCGTGATGAAATTGGCGACCTTCCACTGCAGTCCCTCGTAGGCATCCACCACGATGAGTTGATCACGCAGCGCGCGCGGATGATCCTGGTCTGATTCGAGGAAGCTCGGTTCGCCGTAGTTGTAGAACAGCAGGCCCTCGGCACCCCGGGCCGAACTCATCGCAGGCATGGATACACCCGCGGGTACGAAGAAGTAATGACCCTTGCCGTACTCCTTGTCGCCGTAGCGCACTGAACCAGACAGGATGAAAAGCTCCATCTCGGAGTAGCTCATGCCGGGCGGCTGGTGATAGCCTGATTCGAAACGCACCGTCATTGAGCAGGCACCCGTGTCGGTGTCGAGACTCAACATCTTGTACTTCATGCCCTTCGGGAAGCCCGGAAGGGTCATCTTCTTGAAGTCGACGTCACGATCGACGAAGGGTTCGATGTGTGGACGAGCCATGGTGAGAGACTCCCTGGTTGAGCATGCCCTGCTTGCACGAGTGCCATGACAATCCGGCCTGCAAGGCTGCGGGCAGCCGGTATTGTCATATCATGATAACAACAGAATGCCGGAAAAGGTGCCGCGACGAAAGCCGCGATTGCGCCAGGGAACATCCGGGGAGCAACAGCCGGTCTGCTCCCCGTGGTCCACCAGGAAAATGGTCGGGGCGAGAGGATTCGAACCTCCGACCCCTTGCACCCCATGCAAGTGCGCTACCAGGCTGCGCCACGCCCCGATTCGGAAACCAGTGAAGCCAACAGATACCCGCGAATCGTGCGATCCAGCCAGCCAGAGTGAAATCGGGCTGCTGCCGGAATCGGGGGTCAGGATCCGCGAAGGCGAGCCATCATAACCCAGCGCCCGCCGCCGGGGAACCGTGCGCGATCAGCGACGGAGAATCTTCAGGATCTCTTCGAGTTCACCACGCAACTGGCGCACGATCTGCTGGCTCTGGGAGACATCACTCTTGGCCTCCTCGCCCGTAAGCTTCTGGCGCGCACCACCGATGGTGAAGCCCTCGTCATAGAGGAGGCTGCGAATCTGCCTGATCACCAGCACATCCTGGCGCTGGTAGTAGCGGCGGTTGCCGCGCCGCTTCACCGGCTTGAGCTGTGGAAACTCCTGCTCCCAGTAGCGCAGGACATGCGGCTTGACCGCGCAGAGATCGCTGACTTCACCGATGGTGAAATACCGCTTCCCCGGGATCGGTGGCAGTTCGTCGTTATTTCCCGGTTCCAGCATAGGCTTCCACTCGGGCTTTTAGTTTTTGTCCCGGACGGAAGGTCACGACCCGCCGTGCACTGATCGGAATCTCTTCACCCGTCTTTGGGTTCCGTCCTGGCCGCGTGTTCTTGTCGCGCAAGTCGAAATTGCCAAACCCGGACAGCTTCACCTGCTCGCCACTGGCGAGGGCCGCGCGCAGATCCTCGAAGAAAAGATCCACGAGCTCCCTGGCTTCCCGCTTGTTGAGGCCAAGCTCGTTGAAGAGGGATTCTGCCATATCGGCTTTTGTCAGAGCCATGACTGCTGCTTCTCTGGCTGGCCGGCCTATTCTCTGATTCTGGCCTGAAACTCGCGGCCCAAGGCCGCTCTGACGTCGTGCAGGACGCGGTTTGCGTCCTCGTCCGTTAGGGTGCGGGATGTATCCTGCAAAATCAAGCCTATAGCAATGCTTTTTTCCGCATCACCGACCTGCGGACCGGTATATATGTCAAATACGAATGCGTCGCGCAGGATCGTCGCCGGCACAGCTGCCCGGATGGCAGCGATCAAGTCTGCCGCGGGCACTTCCCGCCCCACCAGCAATGCGAGATCACGTCGCACGGCCGGAAACAGTGAGAACCCCGTGTAGGCCGGCCGTCCACGTTGCAGGCTGCACAACTGCAACTCGAAGACAACCGCACCGGGCAGCTCCAGTTCCGTCGCAAGCGCAGGGTGCAGTTCGCCAAGCCAGCCGGCTTCGACACCCGCCACCCGGATGAGTGCACAACGCCCAGGGTGCAGCGCCGGATGCGCGGCCACCTCGAATTCGGCAACTCTGCGGCGACCTGCCATCGCCAGCAGGGCCTCGATATCGGCCTTGACGTCGAACACATCGACGCGCTGCGCCCGCTCGCCCCATTGCTCGGGCCAACGCGAGCCGATGGCGATCCCGGCGAGGCTGCGCTCCTCGCTGATCTCGCCCATGCCACGCTTGAGATAGCGCGCACCGACTTCGAACAGGCGCACGCGCGGCTGCTGTCGGCGCAGGTTTTCCCGGGCCGCGAGCGCCAGCCCCGGCCACAGCGACTGGCGCATCACTGCCAGCTCGGCCGAGATTGGATTGGCAAGCGCCAGCTCCAAGTCTGCGCTGGCACCGAAGCGCCGCGCCAGTGCGGGCTCGATGAAGCTCCAGGTGATGGCCTCCTGGTAGCCACGCGCGATGAGTAGCGCTGCAGCGTCGCGCACCGGGTCAACGGCTTCCCCGGCCCCGGCAGCATGTACGGTCGCAGCTCCCGGCAGCACCGGAATGCGCTCGTAACCGTGTACGCGGGCCACTTCCTCGATGAGATCTTCTTCGCGCTCGATGTCAAAACGGGCTGCAGGCGGTGTTACGCGCCAGCCATCAGCAAGGACCTCGATCTGCATGCCCAGACGACCGAGGATGTCCTGTACCGTCGCGGCCGGAATGCCAATCCCCAGTACGCGCGCCAGGCGTACACCGCGCAAGCGCACCGGATGACGCCGGGGCAGCGCTGCCTGCTCCAGGCAATCAACGAGCGGACCCGGCTGGCCGCCTGCAATTGCCAGCACCAGCTGGGTTGCCCGCTCGATCGCCTGCGGCGGCAGGGTCGGGTCGACTCCACGCTCGAAGCGCAGGGAGGCTTCGGTATGCAGTCCATAACGCCGCGCCCGGCCGGCCACGGCCATCGGTGCGAAAAAAGCCGCCTCGAGCAGGATATCGGTGGTGGCGACGTTCACCGCAGTGCGGGCCCCGCCCATGATGCCGGCCAATCCAACCGGACCGCTGCCGTCAGCAATCACCAGCACGCCTGCATCCAGGCGGACTTCCTGGCCGTCGAGCAGGGTCAACTCCTCGCCCGGCCGTGCCAGGCGGGCGGTGATGCCGCCGTCGAGCCGGGCCAGATCGTACGCATGCATCGGCTGGCCCAGTTCGAGCATGACGTAATTCGTCACGTCCACGATCGGGCTGATCGGGCGGATCCCGCAGCGGCGCAACCGTTCCCGCATCCACAGTGGCGTGACCGCATCGCGGTGCAGGCCCCGGATGATGCGACCCGCGAAACGCGGACAGGCCGCGGGGTCCGGCAAAGCCACCGCGGGCTGGTCCGGGATCGCGGCAGCAACCGGTGCTGGCCCGGGCCCGGCAAGTGGTGCCAGCCCAAGCGCAGCAATCTCACGTGCGACACCGAGAATGCTGAAGCAATCCGCCCGGTTGGGCGTGATATTGAGATCGAGAACCGGATCGCCCAGCTTCAGCAGCGTGGTGACATCCGTTCCCGGCACCGTGTCAGCGTCCAGTTCGAGCAAGCCATCCACGCCCGCTTCGAGCCCCAGTTCCCGGGCTGAGCACAGCATGCCCGCCGAAGGCTCGCCCCGCAGCCGTGCCGGCTTGATGACCAGCCCGCCCGGCAGCCGTGCGCCCACCAGGGCCGTCGGATAAAGCCCGCCCTCGCGTACATTCGGTGCACCGCAGACGATACCGAGCGGCGCCCCGGCACCGACATCCACCTGGCAGAGCGACAGCTTGTCCGCATTCGGGTGGCGATTCAGGGCGACCACACGCCCGGCCACGACGCCTTCCAGCACCGCGCCCTCGGTGGCCAGCGCATCCACCTCGAGGCCGAGCATGGTCAACCGCTGGGCGAGTTCCTCAGGTTGCAGGCCGTGCACCACGTATTCCTGCAGCCAGGAGTCACAGATCTTCATCGGCGCCTCAGTTGAACTGGCGCAGGAAGCGCAGGTCGTTGTCG
>CAZQGA010000236.1:0-4121 GCA_964592735.1 uncultured Chromatiaceae bacterium
GAGCGCTTCAAGCAGGCCGCCGAGGCCATGGACGGCTTGCCGCGCCTGGAGCGCGATGTCCACCAGACCATGGCTGAGGTCGTGGAGAAGCCAGTGGTCGTGAAGCTTCCCGACCTGACCCTCAAGGAAATGTTGCTGGCATTCCACGATGTGTTGCGGCGGGCTGAGATGTTCGCGCACCATCAGATCCAGCGTGAGCCCTTGTCCGTGCGCCAGCGGATGTCCGAAGTGCTGACGCGCCTCAGCGAAGGCGGATTCCTGGAATTTCACCACCTCTTTGATGTCCGCGAGGGCCGCATGGGCGTGACGGTAACCTTTCTTTCGGTGCTCGAGCTGCTGAAGGAATCGCTGATCGAGATCGTCCAGGCTGAACCATTCGCGCCGATCCACGTGCGTGCGGCCACCACTGCCGGACCAGCGGCGCTGGCGCTGGCGACATCCCCCAACGACAGTCCAGAGTAGGCGTCCATGGAGAAAAACGAGATCAAGCATGTCCTCGAGGCAGCCATGCTGGCTGCCGGCAGGCCGCTGGCACTGGAGCAGCTGTGTGGGCTGTTCGGTGAGGACAACGCACCGGAGCGCAGCGATGTGCGTGCCGCCCTCGATGAGCTGCAGGCGGATTACGCCGGGCGCGGCATCACTGTGAACGAGGTGGCGAGCGGTTTCCGCATTGAGGTACGCCTGGCCATGGCACCCTGGCTTGCGCGGCTGTGGGAGGAGCGCCCGCCGCGTTACTCCCGCGCCCTGATGGAGACACTGGCCATCGTCGCCTACCGGCAGCCGGTGACCCGTGGTGATGTCGAGCAGATCCGTGGTGTTGCCGTCACGACCAACATCATGCGCACCCTGCTCGAGCGGAGCTGGATCAAGGTGGTGGGTTATCGGGACGTTCCGGGCAAGCCGGCCATGTACGGGACCACGCGGGAGTTCCTCGATTATTTCAGCCTGCGTCGCCTGGAAGACCTGCCACCGCTGGCGGAAATCCGTGACCTGGACAAGATCACGGCCCAGCTGGAACTGGCCGACGGCGGGTTCGGCAGCGAAGCCGCGCCTGGCACCGTTGAGCCGCTCGTGCGCCCGCTCGATCCCGAACTGCCCGAGGAGCCGGCCACCGTAGCGTCCATTGCCGATGCGCGTACGGCGTCCCAGTTGCCCCCGGTGGAGGTGGCCAGCGACGGGGATGAGTTGCAGTCGGCCGACGTCATTCCGCTGAAGGTCCGCTGAGCCGCTGCCCCGGGCGGTGGTTTGCTGGCATGGCGGAGCGGCTGCAGAAATTCCTGGCGGCAGCCGGCCTCGGCTCGCGGCGCGAGATCGAGGGTTGGATCGCTGCCGGCCGCCTGCGGGTCGATGGCAAGCCAGCCGTGCCTGGCCAGAAGGTCAGCGGGACGGAGCGCATCACGCTGGACGGGCGTCCGTTGCGCAGCCGTATGCGACGGCGGCCGAAGCCGCGCGTACTCGTGTATCACAAGCCGGTAGGCGAGGTGTGTACCCGCACCGATCCGGAGGGGCGCCCGACCGTATTCGAATCCCTGCCACGCGTCGTCGGCAGCCGCTGGATCAGCGTGGGCCGGCTCGACATTGACACTTCCGGCCTGTTGCTCTTCACCACCGACGGGGAACTCGCCAATGCACTCATGCACCCGTCGAGTGAGCTCGAGCGCCAGTATGCGGTGCGTGTCCGTGGCCCGGTGACTGACGACACCCTGCAATATCTGACTGCGGGAATCCGTCTTGACGACGGACTGGGCCGGTTTGCGTCCATTACGCCTGAGGGAGGCGACGGCACCAACCGCTGGTACCGGGTTGCGGTTGCCGAGGGGCGCAACCGCATCGTCAGGCGACTGTGGGAAGCCGTTGAATGCCAGGTGAGCCGCCTGATCCGCGTACGCTTCGGCCCCGTCTTGCTGCCGCGCCACCTGGCGCGCGGCCGCTTTGCCGAGATGAACCCGCGCCAGCTGGCCGAACTTTATGTGGCCGCGGGTCTGCCGGTGCCAGGTGCGGAGCCTGCCTGAGCCGCCTGCGGGCGGCTCGTCAGCTACTGGCAATCGATGCTCTGGCCGGTGAAACCGGTACTGTCCGCTCCCATCAGGTAAAGATAAGGTCCCATGATGGCGGCGGGTTCCGGACGTGCCTCCGGCAGCTCAGCCGGATAGGCGTGCCGACGCATGGCTGTGCGGGTGCCGCCCGGGTTGATGCAGTTGACGCGGATGCGTGTCGCATCGCGGGTTTCGTCCGCCAGCACCTGCGCCAGGCCTTCCACGCCGAACTTCGATACCGCGTAGGCACCCCAGTAGGCGCGGGCGCGGCGGCCGACACCGCTGCTCGTGAAGACGACCGAGGCGTCGGCTGATGCACGCAAGAGGGGCATCAGCTGCTGGGTCAGCACGAAGGGTGCCGTCAGGTTCAGGTGCAGCACCTGGTGCCAGGTGCCGACGTCGTATTGCTCGATGGGCGTGCGGTCGCCGAGGATCGAGGCGTTGTGCAGCAGCCCGTCGAGACGACCATAGGCTGTGCTGACCTGTGCTGCCAGGTCGAAATAGGCGGGTCCCTGGGCCTTGGCGAGATCGATGACGGCGATGGCCGGGCGTGGATGGCCGGCGCGGACGATCTCATCGTGCACGGCTTCGAGGTTGTGGGTACTGCGGCCGAGCAGGATGACCGTGGCGCCGTGGGCGGCGAAGGCCCTGGCAGCAGCGGCACCGATGCCGGATCCTGCGCCGGTGACGAGGATGACGCGGCCGTCGAGCAATTGCGGACGGGGCTGGTAGCGGCGGGGGTCGAAATCAGTCATGTGGGGATATCCGGCTTGCGTCATCAGGGTCGGGCGGATCGCCAGCCACGTCACGGGCGGGTGTTTCGCTGGCGACGTTTTCAGGTTCGATGGCCACGGCGACTTCGCGTGGTGCAGCTTCGACCTGCTCGGGTGAATCAAGCCGGTGCCGGCCGCTGATGCCGAGTTCCGTGAGCCGGCGTGCCCCGGGCAGGACTTTGCGTTCGAGGGAGCCGACGGCTTCGTTGAAGGCCTTCACGCCGCCTTCCAGTTGCCTGCCGAGCCGGGCCATGTGGCTGAGGAAGGGCGTGAGCCGTTCGTAGAGGTCCTGGCCGAGCTTGCGGATCTCCTCGGCGTTGCGTTCCAGGGAGAGCTGCCGCCAGCCGTAGGCAATGGCCTTCAGCAGTGCCACCAGGCTCGATGGCGTGGTCAGGATGACCTTGTTGCGCAAGGCATCCTCGAGCAGTGCCGGGTTTTCACCCAGAGCAGCAGCCAGAAACTGGTCTCCGGGGATGAACAGGATCACGAACTCGGGACTTTCGGGAAACTGCGCCCAGTAGGCTTTCGCAGCCAGCTCGCGCACACGCCCGGCCAGATTGCGGGCGTGGCGCTGCAGGGCGAGGCGGCGCTCCTGTTCCGTGCTGGCATCCATGGCCTCGAGGTAGGCGTCCAGCGGGGTCTTCACATCCACCACCAGTGCGCCGCGGTCAGGCAGGCGCACCACCATGTCCGGGCGCTGGACGCCTCCGGCTGTATTCATCGTGGCCTGTTCGATGAAATCACAGTGCTCGACCATGCCGGCAAGTTCCGCGACGCGCCGCAGGGTCAGCTCGCCCCACTGGCCGCGCACCTCCGGGCGTCGCAATGCGTTGACCAGGTTGCGCGTCTCCGACTGCAACTGCTGCTGGTCTGCCGTCATGGCGGCGAGTTGGGCGCGGATGCTGCCGAAGGCTTCGCTGCGTTCTTTCTCGATGCTCGCGATCTGCCGGGCTGTCTTGTCGAGGGCTTCGCGGATGGGTGCCAGCAGGGCGGCGACTGCCTGCTCGCGCTCGCCCAGTTCGGTCCTGGCATGTTCCTGGTAGCGCCCGAGGTTTTCCCGTGCGAGGCGCAGGAAAGCCTCGCTGTTGCGGGCAAGGGAATCGCCGGCCAGGCGGCCAAACACGGCAGCGAGGCGCTCCTCCGCCTGTGCGAGGGCCGTGCTGCGTTCGGCCGAGAGTGCCTGCTGGGCGGCAAGTTGCGCTGTCAGCCGGGCAATTTCCTCCCGCAGTTGTGTGTGGCGACGCCCGGCGTGCAGCGCAGTCCAGAGGCCACCGAGCAGTGCGCCTGCCGCCAGTGATGCCACCGTGGCGAG
>CAZQGA010000237.1:0-4117 GCA_964592735.1 uncultured Chromatiaceae bacterium
CCGATAGTCAAATTCATTGACATGCTAGCCGAGCTTTCGTCTACTAGTCCAGCATCCCGCGGGCCACGGAAACACCAGCATGAATACTGCAGAAAACCGGGATCAGAACCTGTTTGACCTGCACGGGCGCATCGCCATGGTCACGGGCGGCGGCACCGGCCTCGGACGCGCATTTGCCAGCACGCTGGCCGGGGCAGGCGCCGACGTGGCCCTGTGCGGGCGCCGACGCGAGCCCCTGGAGGACACCGCACGGGAACTCGCCCGCAGCGGGCGGCGGGTGGCCTGCGTCACCGTCGATGTCACCGATGAAGACAGCATCGCCGCAGCATTCGCCGAAGTTACCAGCCAGCTTGGCACGCCGGACATCCTCATCAACAACGCCGGCATCAACCGGCCCATGCTGGCCACGCAACTGACCGCCGCCGACTGGGATGCGGTCCTCAACACCAACCTCAAGGGTGCCTTCCTGACTGCCAAGGCCTTCGCCCTGCAACCGGATCGCAGCAGGCATGCCGGGTCCATCATCAATGTCGCCTCGATCCTGGGCCTGCGCACGCAGAAGGCCGTGGCGGCATACATGTCATCCAAGGCCGGACTCATCCACCTGACACGGTCGCTGGCACTGGAGTGGGCGCGCCTGAACATCCGCGTCAACGCCCTCCTGCCGGGGTATTTCCGTACCGACATCACCAGCGACTTCCTCGACACCGAAGAAGGCCGCCGGGTGGTGGCGAACATCCCGCTGCGCCGGGCCGGCAACCTCGATGAACTGGCCGGCCCGCTGCTCCTGCTGGCAAGTGGCGCCGGCAGTTTCATGACCGGCGCTGTGCTGGTGGTCGACGGCGGACACGTACTGAGCAGCCTCTGAGCCGTGGACGGCACCGAACTCGCAGGGCGCCTTGCCCAGGCTTATCGGCGGCGCGGCATGCCGGATGCGCGTATCGAGGGCCTGCAGCGCCTGTCGGCTGGCGCCTCCGCGGAAACCTGGCGGTGCGAGCGCATCACCGATGCCGGGCGTGAGCCCGTGATCGTGCAGATCTTCACGGGCGAGAATCAATTCACCGCAGCGCTCGACAAGCGCACCCAGGGGCTGGTGCAGGACGCCGCGCATGGGGCGGGGATTCCCACGCCCCGTGTCGATCTCATCTTCGACGCCGCGGACGGGCTGGGCGAAGGCTTTGTCTCCGCATTCATCAGTGGCGAGACGCTCGGGCAGCGCATCACACGGGCGCCAGAGCTCGCCGCCGCCCGCCAGGCTCTCACCGGGCAGTGCGCCCGCGTACTCGCCGACATCCACCGCATGGACACTTCCCGGCTGCCACCACTGCCGGCAGAAGCACCCGACCAGATGCTCGAGCGCCTGCGGCAGGCACATTATTCCTATGGGGTGCACCTGCCGGTGTTCGAGCTCGCCTTCGCCTGGCTGGAGAGGCACCGGCCCGCCGGACATCCCCGGCGGCTGGTGCACGGCGACTTTCGCAATGGCAATTTCATCGTCGATGACAAGGGGCTGGTCGCCGTGCTCGACTGGGAAGCCGCCCACCTCGGCGACCCACTCGAAGATCTCGGCTGGATGTGCATCAACGCCTGGCGATTCGGCCAGATCGACAAGGCGGTCGGCGGCTTTGGCGAGCGCAGCGAATTCCTCCAGGCCTACGAAGCGGCGAGCGGCACGCCGGTGGACCCACACCAGGTGCGCTACTGGGAGGTCTTCGGCACCCTGCGCTGGGGTGTCATCTGCCAGTGGTTCGGCAATCAGTTCATCACCGGTGAAGTGCCGCTCATCGAGCGTGCCGCGATCGGCCGTCGCGTCGCCGAGACGGAAATCGACCTGCTGGACCTGATCGAAGGAGTCGAGTGATGCCGCTCAATCCGCCCGACCGGCTGCAACTGCTCGACAAGGTCCTGGAAATCCTGGAACGCGAACCGGCGACTCCGGCCGGCGACGGCTCCGCCTACGAGACACGCATCGCGCTGAGCCTGCTGCGGCTGATCCGGCGTGAACTCGCCACCAGCGAACAGCTGCTCGAGGAAGAACGGCTCCGCCTGGTGAAGCTGCTCGATGAGGCTGGCGACGTGGCAGCGCTCAACCACATGCTGTGCGAGCGCATCCGCAGCGGGAGACTCGACATCGGCGGCCCCGCGCTGCTGCGGCACCTGCGTCTCACCACGCTGGCGAAACTCGCCATCGACAACCCGCGCTATTCGGCCTGCCGGCGCGCACTGGCACAGACACCCGCCAGCAGCCGGCAATAGGGTAAAGTCGCGGGCGCGGCGGGTGCCCCAGGCATGCCTGCCGCCCCCCCAACGACCGGCCGTTCCAGCTCCACGCCATGACCGCAGCCACGAACATCCCTGGCAGGCTCTTCGTCCTTTCCGCGCCCTCGGGCGCCGGCAAGACCACGCTCACGCGCGCACTGCTCGCGGCTGATCCGGGGCTGCGCTTTTCCATCTCCTTCACCACCCGCCAGCCGCGCCCCGGCGAGCGTGACGGGCACGACTACTGCTTCGTGGACCGGCAGCGCTTCGAGGCCATGCTCGCCGCCAATGAACTGCTGGAACACGCCGAGGTCTTCGGCAATTACTACGGGACGGGCCGCGCGCAGATCGAGGCGCACACGCACAGCGGCCACAACGTCCTGCTCGACATCGACTGGCAGGGCGCACGCCAGGTCCGCCAGCGCATGGCGGAGAGCGCGCTGGTCTTCATCCTGCCGCCCTCGCTCGCTGAACTGGAGCGCCGGCTGCGGGGCCGGGCCACGGACAGTGACGAGGTCATCCGCCGGCGGCTTGCCGCAGCGCAGGCCGAGATGAGCCACTGGCCGGAGTTCGACTACGTGGTGATCAATGATGACCGCGATGCCGCGCTCGCTGCCCTGCAGGACATCCTCGCCGGCCGCGGCGGCGCCTGTCGCACCACCGACCCCGCTGTCCGGCAGCGCGCTGCGGCCATCGCAGACGGCAGTTGAGATCACCACGGCCGGCCGCCCCCCGCCGCCGCAGCCTTCTGCCGCTGAACCGCCCGGAGGCGGGGGCTCGCGAACCAAGCGGGTATCGGGGAAGCGACTTCGCGGGCCCGCGCCGCAAGGGCGGCTACCGCCCCCGAAAGCAAACAGTTTTCAGAGCCGTCCGGTTGCACCCCGTCCCCGACCCGGTTAGCCTTTGCAACCCCCAAGTGAGCCCCGGACCCTGACCCATGGCCAGAATCACCGTCGAAGACTGCCTCGGCAACGTCGATAACATTTTCGAACTGGTCATGGTCGCTGCCAAGCGCGCTCGCCGCCTCGCCAACGGCGCTCCCTCCCAGCTCGACTGGGAGAACGACAAGCCGACGGTGCTCGCCCTGCGCGAAATTGCCGATGGCCTGGTCGGGCCGGAAATCCTCACCGAAGCCGACCCGACACCGGCCGACCTGTTTGCCGACCAGGCCCCCGATCCGCTGGCCGACCAGCCGATCAACATGAACGACGACTCTGACCTGATCTGAGTCTGCCAGGACGAGCCACGGTTTTCTGCTGCTGCACCACCGCCCGAGTGGCCGTGACGCGGCCAGCCTTCCCGGGGATCGGCAAAACCCTTCAATAAGCCCGGAAAGCCCGCGCGGGCACCGCTAAAATCGGCGCATGGACTACGGTGCCATGCTGCTCAACCGGCTGCCGCTCGTGAATCGGCGCAATTTCGGCCTGCGCCAGCTGCTGGCGCGCCTGGATTACCTGCCGGCTGACCAGCTCGCCAGGGTCGAAGAGGCCTTCGAGTTCGCTTCGATTGCCCACGCCGGCCAGAAGCGTCGCTCGGGCGAGCCCTACATCACCCATCCGGTCGCGGTGGCCAGCATCCTCGCCCAGCTGCACCTCGACCACGAAACCATCGTCGCAGCCCTGCTGCACGACGTCATCGAGGACACCCCAACCGCCAAGCTGGAGATCCAGGCGAAATTCGGCGCTGAAGTGGCCGCCCTGGTAGACGGCGTCAGCAAGCTCGACCAGCTTTCCTTCACCAGCCGTGCCGAAGCACAGGCCGAGAGCTTCCGCAAGATGCTGCTCGCGATGGTCGAGGACATCCGCGTCATCCTCGTCAAGCTCGCCGACCGCCTGCACAACATGCAGACGCTCGATGC
>CAZQGA010000238.1:0-4113 GCA_964592735.1 uncultured Chromatiaceae bacterium
CGAGTGCTTCTGTCGCCAGCGCAGCGAATGCCGCGACCAGGATGTTGATCGCCAGGCCAGGGCCGTAGAAAAAGACGCAGCAGGCGGCGGCCGGCAGCAGGGCGTAGAGCACCTGGCGCATGATCGCCGGTACGCCGTCCGGTGTGCGCCAGTGGGGTGGCAGGGTACGCGGGAATTTCACGGGCCGGCATCCCGTGGTCCACGGCGCATCGCCTTGGCAGCGGCAAACCGCGGGGTGAGGGCGATGGCGCTCGGGCAGACGTAATCGCAGGCACCGCACTCGATGCATTGTTCGAGCGCGAGTTCCTCCAGTGCGGTGCTGTCACCACGGGCCAGCGCATCGAGCAGTTCGTTGGGCAGCAGCCGTGCGGGGCAGGCCTGGACGCATTCGCCGCAGCGGATGCAGGGCATTTCCGGCAGCCGTGGTGACAGTTCAGCGGCCGTCGCAGCGACCACGCAGTTGGTTGCCCGGGTCACTGGCAGTGCATCATCATCGATGGCGATGCCCATCATCGGCCCGCCCATGAGCAGGCGCTGCGGTGCGCTCTGGTAGCCGCCGGCGGCAGCCACGAGCAGCGCAACGGGCGTGCCCAGCCGCACTTCGAAATTGCCTGGCCTGGCGATGGCGCTTCCGGTGACCGTGACGATGCGGGAGATCAGGGGCCTGCCCTGGTCGAACAATTCGGCGACGGCAGCAGCCGTGCCGGCGTTCTGGCAGACATAGCCGATGTCGCGCGGTAGCCCGCCGGCAGGCACCTGCTCGCCGGTGACGAGCTCGATCAACTGGTGTTCGCCGCCGGCAGGGTACTTGGCGGTGACGACCGCAAGGCCGATGCCAGCATTGCCCGCAGCTTGTAGCGCATCGTGCAGCGCGATGCGCGCTTCCGGCATGCTGGCCTTGACGGCAATCACCGCGCGTTGCGTGCCGAGCGCCCGCATCATGATGGTGGTGCCGCGGATGACGACTGCCGCCCGCTCGCGCAGCAGCATCTCGTCGCAGCTGATCCAGGGCTCGCATTCGACACCGTTGACGAGCAGTGCCTTGACGGGGCTGCCTGGTTGCAGCTTGAGTCCCGTGGGGAACAGTGCGCCACCCAGGCCGACGATACCGCCGGCGCTGATGCGTGTGGCAATGTCCGCGGGTGTGAGTGCAGCAGGATCGAGTGCTGTCAGCGCCGGATCGAACTGCTCGGGTTCCTCCCGGCGCAGGATCACGCAGGGCGTGGCGTCGTGGCCCGGTACCGGGCGTGTCTCGATGGCGATCACGGTACCGGTTACGCTGGCATGCACCGCTGCGCCCGCATCCCGTGCCAGCAACTGTCCGGTCAGCACATGCTCCCCGGGGCGCACCACGGGCGTCGCCACGCCAGTGGCACAGGCCAGTGAGATCACGGCTTCATCGGGCAGTGGTGCGGGCTGGATGGCTGTACGCGTCGAAGCCAGCTTGAGCGCCGGCAGGTGCAGGCCCCAGTCTGGCCGTGGTGGCTGTGGATCGAATGTCCACCCGGCCGCTGCGCTCGTTGTGGACGCGATGGCCATGCTGCGCCTGGATCAGCCGCGCCAGATCCCGGCGAAGCCGCCGAGCCCGAGCGAGAGGATGCCGGCGCTGACCAGCGCGATGCCGACACCACGCCAGGGTCTGGGCAGGTCAGCACCCTCAAAACGCTCACGCAGGCCGGCGAAGCACAGGTTGAGCGTACCGAGGGCCAGCCCGATGCCTGTTCCCAGGGCCAGGGCTGCACGCCAGCCAGCAGGTGCCATCGTGGCTTCGAGCGCCAGCCCTGCAGCGACGGCGTTGAATGTCAGCAGTGCGCGGGGCAGAGGCCGTACCGGGCGCCAGGCCAGATCGTGGACGCGGCCGGCCAGCTGTACGACCAGCGCCGTGAGGGCAATGATGACCAGCGGCTGCAGGGCGGCGAGTTGCAGGGGCTGGAGCCACGCCTGCCGTACGGACCAGGCCAGAGCGCTCGCGGGGCCCACGACCAGTGGCGTCACCACGGCCAGGCGTGGCAGCGCGGTATCTGGGCCGAGGCGGCCCGCGGGTGCGAACAGTGCCGGACAGCCGGGCAAGACGAAGCTGTTGACCATGACCACGCCGAGCAGGATTACGATGAGGTCGGTCAGCATGGTGTCAGCGTACGCGCATGCCGGCCTTTGCTCCGCTGTCGGGGCCGACCAGAAAAATACTGCTGTCATCCCCGGCCGCGAGCAGCATGCCTTCGGAGGTGCCAAAGCGCATCTTGCGCGGCTTCAGGTTGGCGACCACGATCACCTGTCGTCCCACCAATGTCGCGGGTTCATAGGCGCGGCGGATGCCCGCGAAGATGGTGCGCTGTTGGCCGTCACCCATGTCCACGGTGACACGCAGCAGGCTGTCGGCGCCTGCCACTGCTTCGGCGGCCAGCACGGTCGCGATCCGCAGGTCGGCCTTGAGAAAGGTGTCGATGTCGATGGTGGCAGGAGGGGCATCCTTGCTGGCCGGAGCGGCAGGGCCCGGCGCTGCCTCCTTCGGCTTTGAGGCTTCGACCAGGCGGGCCACGGCAGCGGGGTCGATGCGCGTGACCAGGGGCTCGTAGGTGCCGATGACATGGTCGAGCAGCGGCTGGTCGTGCTGGTCCCAGCCGAGTGGGCCGGCGCCGAGGAAGGTCTCGGCCCGCGCCGCGATGCCGGGCAGCACGGGCTTCAGGTAGAGCATCAGGATGCGGAACAGGTTGATGCCGTCGGTGCACACGGCCTGCACTTCGGCTGCCCGTGCCGGATCCCTTGCGAGTACCCAGGGCTTGCGCTCATCGATGTACTGGTTGGCCCGGTCGGCGAGCGCCATGATCTCGCGCAACGCGCGGCCGAATTCGCGCGCTTCGTAATGGCTGGCGATCGTCGCTGCGGCGCCAGCGAAGTCGCGAAAGAGTGCGGGATTGTCCAGTGCCCCGGCCAGCCGTCCGCCGGCCAGGCGGCTGATGAAGCCAGCGCAACGGCTGGCGATGTTGGCGAATTTCCCGACCAGGTCTGCATTGACGCGGGCGACGAAGTCATCGAGGTTGAGGTCGATGTCGTCGGTGCCCGGGCCGAGCTTGTAAGCGTAGTAGTAGCGCAGGTATTCCGGCTCCAGGTGTTCGAGGTAGGCCGCCGCGGAAATGAATGTGCCGCGGGACTTCGACATCTTCTGGCCATTGACCGTGAGGAAGCCGTGGACGAAGACACCGCTCGGCTTGCGGTAGCCGCCGCCCTCGAGGACTGCCGGCCAGAACAGGGTATGGAAGTAGGCGATGTCCTTGCCGATGAAGTGGTATAGCTCCGTCTTTGAGTCGACCGACCAATATTCATTGAAATCAATGGATTGATTTGAATTTTTCAGCTTTTCCTGGAGATTGAGGAAGCTCGCCATGTAGCCCACGGGGGCGTCCAGCCAGACATAGAAGTACTTGTCTTCGGTGTCCGGGATGCGAAAGCCGAAGTAGGGTGCGTCGCGGGAAATGTCCCAGTCCTTGAGGCCGGCGGCAAACCATTCCTCGAGCTTGCGCGCGACGCTGGCATCGAGGTGACCGCCCGCGGTCCAGCGCCTGAGCGAGTCCTCGAAGCGGCCGAGGCTGAAGAACAGGTGCTCGGAATCCCGCTGCACGGGCGCGGTGCCTGTCACGACCGAGCGCGCCTCGATGAGGTCGGTGGGCGAGTACGTGGCGCCACAGGCCTCACAGCTGTCACCGTACTGGTCCTGTGCGCCGCAGACCGGGCAGCCGCCGCGAATGAAGCGGTCGGGCAGGAACATCTTCGCCTGCTCGTCGTAGGCCTGGTGGATGGTGCGCCAGTGCACCAGGCCCTGCTCGCGCAGGCGGGCGTAGATGCCCTCCACCAGCCCGCGGTTTTCCGCCGAGTGCGTCGTGTGGTAGTTGTCGAATTCGATGAGGAAGCGGTTGAAGTCGCGCAGGTGCTCATCGCGGAAGCGTGCCACCAGGGCTTCCGGTGTCACCCCGAGTTCCCGGGCCTTGAGCATGATCGGCGTGCCGTGGGCGTCGCTGGCGCAGAGGTACAGGCAGTGGTTGCCCATGAGTTTCTGAAAACGCACCCAGATGTCGGTCTGGATGTACTCCACCAGGTGCCCCATGTGGATGGAGT
>CAZQGA010000239.1:0-4112 GCA_964592735.1 uncultured Chromatiaceae bacterium
GAGGCTGCGAATGGCCTCCGGCTGGTCGCCAGCGGGCTGGTAGGGGGTCGTCAGCTCAAGCCTGTCCATGGATTCTCTTGGTCAGCACGCGGCAATATCTTAGTATCTGCGGCTGTTTTGCCGCTGCGACCTTCGCCGCCAGGGATCGACTCTTGAGCCTACCAGTTTCCCAGCGTCTGCAGCGCACCAGGCCATCACCCACCATGGCCGTGAGCGCGCTGGCAACGGAACTGCGCGGTCAGGGCCGGCCGGTCATCGACCTCGCCGCGGGCGAGCCGGACTTCGACACGCCCGAACACATCAAGGCTGCGGCAATCGCTGCGATACATGCAGGCGCCACGAGATATACACCGGTGGAAGGCAGCGCCGCATTGAAGGCGGCCATCATCGGCAAATTCCACCGCGAGAACGGCCTGGAATACACGCCCGACCAGATCATCGCCTCCTCGGGTGCCAAGCAGAGCTGCTTCAACCTGGCGATGGCGGTGCTCAATGCAGGCGATGAGGCCATCGTGCCTGCACCTTGCTGGGTGTCCTACCCGGACATGATCCGGCTGGCTGATGCCGAGCCGGTCATCGTGTCCGCCAGCATCGACGATGGCTTCAGGATCACGCCGCGTGCATTGCGGGCTGCCATCACCGAGCGCACACGGCTGGTTTTCTTCAACAGCCCGTGTAACCCCACCGGCGCGGCCTATTCCCGCGCCGAATGGCAGGCGCTCGGCGCCGTGCTGGAGGAGCACCCTCGCATCGTCATCGGCGTGGATGACATCTACGAACATATCTACTGGGGCCGCGAGCCCTTCACGAGTTTTGCATCTGCCTGCCCGTCACTTTACGACCGCACGGTGACGATCAACGGTGTCTCCAAGGCCTACGCGATGACGGGCTGGCGCATCGGCTACGCCGCCGGGCCATCGACGCTCGTGGCTGCAATGAAGAAACTGCAGGGCCAGAGCACGTCAAATCCCTGCAGCATCTCCCAGGCCGCGAGCATCGCCGCGCTCGATGGTGACCAGGGTTGCGTGCAGGCGATGGCGCAGGCCTTCCGCGGACGCCACGACTACATCATCACAGCCCTCAATGACCTCCCGGGCCTGCGCTGCATCCCCGCTGACGGCGCCTTCTACGCTTTCCCGGACGCCAGCGAGGTCATCCAGCGCAAGGGCCTGGCAGACGATGTAGCCCTGTGCACCCTGCTGCTCCAGGCTGCCGAGGTGGCTGTCGTACCCGGTTCTGCCTTCGGTGCTCCCGGGCATATCCGGCTCTCCTACGCCTGTGGACTCAATACCCTGCAGGAGGCAGTTCGACGCATTAGCCGGGTTCTGGCCTGAGCCCGGTCCTGTATCGATCCTGCCGATGAGGTTGCTTGACTTGAGCCGCCTGTTAAAACAGAATCGCGCGGCTTCTCAAGGGCTTAAGCCCTTCAGCAGAAATTCCGGATCCACTCCCCGGTAGCTCAGTGGTAGAGCGATCGGCTGTTAACCGATTGGTCGCTGGTTCGAGTCCGGCCCGGGGAGCCATTTTCCTGCTGCCGTTTGTGGCCCTGTACTGATAGCGCCAGCTCCAGTGCCCCTCCGCCACCCGGCTGCCATCCGGACCAGGTACGGGCCTTCCAGCCTGGAACACCATGATTTCCTGACCGTCAGCGCTCCTCGGCTCCGAACCGCATCCGGGCCGTGATGCCATAGGTCGCCAGGCGGGGATGTGTCACCGTCAGGCGCCAGGGAAAGAAATCATCCGGCGTCGACGACGGCGCCGCCTGCTGATAGACATCCGTGGCATTGGTGAAGAACACATCCCGGTAGGCCGCGATGGGATTATCGTCGTTGAAGATGTTGCGCCCCCAGAGCTCCACCGAATAGCGGCCCGATTCGATGCCGAGCTTCAAGTTTACGTAGCGGTGATCGGGTAACCAGCTGAGATTGCTGTTGCCCTCATACACCTTGCCCTGGTAGCTCAGGTCCGCACGGCTGAAGAAGGTCCAGCCATTGGCCATGAGCCTCCGGTACTCGAGGGTGGCACTTCCCTGCCATTCAGGCTGCCGGAGCATCGTGTTGCCGGAAATGTCGCCCGAACGGGCCTGGCAGGCGGCCCCGGCGACAGCGCTGACCACCGCCCCCTGGCAGTCTGACGGCCGAAAACTCGGAAACGTCTGCAGCGTTGCCTGGCGGGTACCCCGGTCCCAGCTGGCATCAGTATGCGAACCGCTCAACCGCAGGGAGAGATCCTCCGTCAACTGCAGGTCCACCACCGCTTCCCAGCCGAGGATTGTCGCGTTACCGAGGTTGCCATTGAAACTCACCGGCGTCTGGAATGGCCGGCCATCCAGTGGACTCGCCTCGTAAACCTCGGGAATGACGATGTCATCCCAGTTGTTGAAGTACACCGACAGGTCAGCCGCGAGCCGGCCATCTGGCGTATGGCCCTTGATACCCAGCTCGGTAGCCAGCAGTTTTTCCTCATCAAACGGCTTGACGATGATCCCGGAGCTGAGATCGACATAATTTACGGAGGTGACGTCGAAGCCACCCGATTTCTCACCCCTGGAAACCGAGCCGTAGGTCATCCAGTTGTCGGACAGCTTGAACTTCGCACCAAGGCGCCACGTAATGGCATTCCAGCTGTCCTTGTCACGGGATGCGATCAAAGGATCTGCTGCACCGAGATTCACTTCGTCCCACCTGAATCCACGGGCTTCTTTTTCCTCGTGCCCATAACGAAGCTGGGCATCGACCGTCAGGACATCGGTGATGTCCAGATCAGCCGCTGCAAAGACAGACCACGATTTGTCCCGATACTCGGCGATATGCCGCTCGAGAGGATCAGCATCTCCTCCCGGCTGAAACCACGGCCGGAACGCCGCATCGCCAATGATCACCGGGAACGCGACCACGATCGGGCCAAACTGGTTGTTCGGAAAGGCGGGGGCGGGCCGGTTCGTCGCCTCCACGCCACGCTCGCGCACGTCGCGATCCACCTCGTACCAATAGGCTCCAGTCGACCAGCGCAGGCGCTGATCCTGGTTGCTCGTGAAACGGATTTCCTGGCTGACCTCCTGGGTCTCGCTTTCCTGCTGGAGCTGCAGGAGTCCGGTCGTCAGGCGGGCAAGCGGAAGAACACCGCCGGAGCGCGCGCAGATATAGGCTCCCCCGCCGAGATCGCTGGTGTTGGTGCAGTAGACCAAGGGCAGATCCACCCCGAGGCTGCGGTTCCCATCGACCAGGGCCTTCTGTGTGGTCCTGGAAAAACCGGTTAGTGCAGTAATGTTCCCGCCGAGCACGTCCCAATCGACGGTCAGATGCCCTCGGGCAAGGTCCCGGTCTTCGCCCCGCGCACCCGCAATCTTGGGAATGGCCTCGCTGGAAAAGGCATCGGCAACATACAGGGCTGATGGAGTGCCAATACGGCGCAAGGTATCGGCGTAATCATCCATGCTGGGGATGCTGCCGCAGAAATCCTGCAGCCGCGGTACATTGAGATTTGTGTCGACACGATTTTCGCAGGTCGCCTGGTAGGCCGTGGTTGCCGAGTCGTCGATCCTGTCATCCGAAAAATAAAGCGCACCGATCACGCTGAGAGTATCTACGGGTGCCCAGCGCAGCGTACCCTGGAAACTCTGGTAGCGATAACCACCGATGTCCTGGCCACCCAACGGGTTGCCGTAGGTACCATCGAAATCATCGTAGAGGACGGACAGGCGCCCTGTGAGCTGATCTGTGAGAACAGGCCCGGTGACCGATGCCTGGCCACCCATACGGCCATCGGAGCCACCGGTTACCTCAGCTTTCATACCAAATTGATCAGACGGTGCCTTGGTCACGTAATTGATGGCGCCGCTGAAGGCATTCCGCCCGTACAGCGCACTCTGCGGTCCCTTGACAACCTCGATGCGCTCCAGGTCCAGTTGCGAGAAGTTCAGGCCTTCCCGGCCCGAGACATAGATGCCATCGACGAAGATGGCGGCATTGTTTTCGCCGAAGATATCGGTTGGCGCCATGCCACGGATCACCGGTACGGCAAGGAATTCACCTTGCGCGTTGAAGAAAGACAGGCCCGGGGTCAGTTCTGCTACATCATAGAGGTCCCGGATTCCCGCATCCTGGATCGAA
>CAZQGA010000240.1:0-4107 GCA_964592735.1 uncultured Chromatiaceae bacterium
CTCGGACTTCTTGGAAACCCGGGTGCTGGAACGGAACAGGGAGCCGATACCGGGAATGTCACCCAGGAACGGCACCTTGCGGAAATCCTCGCCCTGCTCAGTCTCGTAAATGCCGCCAAGCACCACGGTCTGGCCGTTGTTGACCAGCACCTGCGTCTCGACGGAGCGGGTATCGATACTGGGCACCTGGCCACCGCGTTCGTTGGTAATCACCTTGCCGACGCTGTCCTTGGTCACCTTGAGATCCATGATGATGCGGTCATCCGGCGTGATCTGCGGAACCACCGTCAGCGAGAGCACGGCTTCCTTGAACTGCGTGGTGGTCGCACCACTGCTCGACGCCTGCTGGTAGGGGATCTCGACACCCTGCTTGATGTTCGCTTCCTTCTGGTTGGCGGTGATGACCCGCGGCGAGGAAATCACCTCGCCCCGGCCCTCGGCCTGCAGGGCAGAGAGTTCCAGGTCGACCAGGAAATTCTCGCTGAGCAGCGCCACGGCCAGCCGGCCCGCCGAATTTGTCACTGGCATGTTGACGTTGAAGCGATCATTGAGTTTCGGCAGGTTGGTGGCGTCGAGGTTGCTCGTCCCGGAGCTGATGGCGCTATCTGTGCCGGCAGCCGAGCCGCTGGTGGACAGGAGACTGCCACCGTGGTCGTTGAGCCCCGTGACACCCCAGCGAACACCGAGGTCGCGGCTGAAGTCATCACGAACCACGACTACACGTGACTCAATCAGCACCTGTCGCACCGGAATGTCCAGCGCAGTGACCAGGCGGCGGATCTCGGCGACCCGTTCAGCCGTATCCTGCACCAGCAGCGTATTGGTGCGCTCATCGAGGGCGACCGAGCCGCGCTCGGACAACAGCGAGTTCTGGCTCTTGCCCTTGACCAGGTCAGCGAGTTCCCGCGCCTTGGCGTAGTTGACCTGCAGGTACTCGGAGATCAGGGGCTCGAGCGCACGGATTTCCTTGTGTGCCTCGAGATCGGCCTTCTCGCGGGCAGCAATCTCGTCCGCGGGGGCGATGATCATGACGTTGCCGTTCTGGCGCTTGTCGAGACCCTTGGTGGCCAGCACGATGTCCAGCGCCTGATCCCAGGGCACGCTCTGCAGGCGCAGGGTGACGTTGCCATTGACCGAGTCAGAGACGACGATGTTGCGTCCGCTGACGTCGGCCAGCAGCTGCAGCACGGCCCGCGTTTCAATGTCCTGGAAATTGAGGGTCAGCTTCTCACCCGTGTACTGCTTGTCCGGGCTGAAAAGGGTTGCCTTCTTCTCGATGACCGTCTTGGCAATCGGCTTCACCTCAACGGTAAAGATCTTGTCGGACTGGTAGGCGAGTTCGTCGAATGCGCCGCGTGCGGCGATGACAATGCGCGCATTGGCGCCCACGCGGGTCACGTCAACGGTATCGACGGGCGTGGCGAAATCCGTGACATCCATGCGCTTCACCATGGCGTCCGGCAGCTGCGTATTGGCGAGGCTCAGGATCACCTGGCCGGCTTCCTTGCGCACATCCACCGGCGCACCCACCTCGGAGAGGTTGATGATGACGCGCCCGCCACCACCCTCAGCGCGCCGGAAATCGACAGACTGGATGCTGCGGGCAGCGGCCGGGACAGCAGCGCCGGCCCGGGAGGCGGCCGGGGCCTGCGTGGCGGCAGCGACAGCTGCACCGGAACCCGGCGTGCCGAGCGTCACGAACACGCTGTTGCCTGACACACGGGTCTGGTACGGCACCATGGCGTCGAGGTTGAGCACGACACGGGTACGGCCGCCGGACTCAGCGGCGAGGACCGTGGAGAGATTGCCGACGCCGACGTCCTTGCGCCGGGACGGCAGCGCGATCACGGTATCGGGAAAGTCGAGGGCAATACGAGCCGGATTCTCGATGGTGAATGCCAGTGGCTCGGGCGCCGCACCGGAGAGCCTGAGTTCAAGCTCAACTTTGTTGCCTGGCAGGGTCTGTACCTGGATATCCTGCAACTGCAGGGCAGCATCAGCCGCCTGCGCGCGTGAGGCGCCCAGGACCAGCGTTGCCAATGCGATCAGTGCGGTAATCGTGACCGTCAGCCTGGCGGCCGTGATCCGCGCGAGCAGATCACCGGGGCCGCCCGGGGCGTCGGGCACCGTAAAAGCTGTTGCTGGCCTAGCCGTGCTCATCGTCACTTACTCCCACGCTCTCCCCCCGCGGGGGCGCCGTCAGTCGGACAGGGCGATCGCTGCCGACCGCTTGTAGAAACCACCGATGCCATCCGGCACCAGCTCCTCGAGCTGCACTTCACCGTCGGTCACGGTCAGGACATGGCCGTCGTTCTGGCCAACGTAGTTTCCCGGGACCACGCGGTGCACCAGCCCGTCGCGAGTCTGCAGCAGTGCATAGCGCTGGTTGTTCCTCTGCAAGGTTCCCACCATCTTCAGTGTGTCGAGCGGGAACTGCTCGAGGTATTCCTTGGGCCGGTTGGCTTCCGGGCGTGGACCTGCTGCGGCACGGCCGCGTGGTGAATCAGGCTGAAACGGTGACCGCAGCGACTGGGCGTCGTAGTTGAAAGTCTCGTAAGGCTTGACCTGCGGCAGCGGATCGATGCGACCGCCGGGCCTGGCCTTGACATCGTTGATGTACTTGTCGAGATCGTCGTTGCCGCCAAAGCAGCCTGTTATCGACAGCGCCAGCGCCGGGATCACCAGCAGGCGTACCAGTTTGTGGCTGAACAAAGTCATGACCCTATCCCGCCTTCTTCGCCGCACCGGCCTTCGGCGCCTTGCCTTTGGGTGTCGCGGCCGGTTTGCTGCCGACCCTGACCGGAGCCTTGCCTCCCGCCGCAGGAGCCTCGCTGTCATCGAGGTAGCGATAGGTCTTTGCCGTCACGTTCAGCACCAGCTCGTCGGGCGATGCGTCCTTGCTTGCCGGGGCAATATCGATGTCGTGCAAGGTCACGATGCGAGGCAGGGCGGCGATGTCACTGACGAAGCGGCCAAACTCATGGTAGGTACCGCGAAGGCGAATCTTGATGGGTTTCTCCGCATAAAAATCCCTGCGGACCTCGTTGAGGGGCTGGAACAGCTCTTCCTGCAACCCGGCGCCAAGACCGGTCTGGGAGATGTCCACCAGCAGGTTTGGGATCTCCGTCTTGCCGGGTAACTGCCGCAGCATCGTGCCAAATGACTGCTCGATTTCCGCGAGCTGGGCCTTGTACACGCTGAAATTGGCCGCCTTCTTCTGCTTCTGCTCGAAGGACTGGCGTAATTCGCGCTCCTCGCGCTCAGCCTTTTCCAGCAGCGGCATCTCGTTCTGCCAGACGAGCAGATAAAAACCGAGGACGGCTATGACGAGAAAGAAAATGCCGACGAAAAATGCATGAAAAATGAACGGCCAGCGACCAATGTCATTGAAGTTGAGCTGGCGGAGCTGTTGCAGGAAATTCACGGCAGATCTCCCTCAGGCGCAGAGACCTGCTTCGCCAGCACAGTGAATTCGCTGGCGCGGGGTGCAGTGGCGTCGTCCTTCTTGCCCGTCGACTTGACCTCAACGACCTCCAGATCAGGTTCCTTGAGCCAGCCGGACTTGTCGATGTTGCGCATGAAAGCCGACACACGCGTATTGGACTCAGCGGCACCCTTGATCTCCAGGCGGGCACCTTTCTGTTTGACGGAGCGGAGATTGACACCGTCGGGCAGGGTGCGTACCAGCTGATCAAAGACGTGGACGATTTCCGGGCGGCTGCGTTGCAGTTTCTCGATGATGTCCATGCGCGCCAGCAGGCTTTCCTTCTTCGCCTCCAGGTCCAGGATCTCGGCAATGCGCTGGTCCAGCGCCTGGATCTCGGCCTTCAGCCGGTTGTTGCGGCCATGCTGGTTGTCGATGATGGCACCCATGATGAGGCTGGCCAGGCCAGTCACGACGGCTGCAGCAAGTACGGCACCACCCAGCCCGATGAAAAACTGGTTGCGCCGCTTGGCGCGCAATGCCGCACGCCATGGCAACAGGTTTATGCGGGGCATGTCAGTCGAAACTCCGTAGCGCCAGGCCACAGGCCGTGAGCAGCGCCGTGGCGTCCTTGCGGATGCCCTGCGCCTTTGCACGGGATGAAATCTTCATCTGCCCCAGCG
>CAZQGA010000241.1:0-4088 GCA_964592735.1 uncultured Chromatiaceae bacterium
GTGCCGCGGCCGGCCATGTTGGTGGCGATGGTGACGGCACCGGGCTGGCCGGCGTCGGCGACGATCAGCGCCTCGCGCTCGTGCTGCTTGGCGTTGAGGACCTCGTGGGCGATGGACTCGCCCGCCAGCAGGCCGGCGAGGTACTCGGATGTCTCGATGGAAGTCGTGCCGACCAGCACCGGCTGGTGGCGGGCGCGGCAGTCGCGGATGTCCTCGATGATGGCGGCGAATTTGTCCTTCGACGTCATGTAGACGAGATCGGGATGATCAGCGCGCGCGAGCGGCCGGTGGGTCGGGATCACCACCACCTCCAGACCGTAGATCGACTGGAACTCGAAGGCCTCGGTGTCGGCGGTGCCAGTCATGCCCGCCAGCTTCTCGTACATGCGGAAATAGTTCTGGAAGGTGATGGAGGCAACCGTCTGGTTCTCCTCCTTCACGGACACGCCTTCCTTGGCCTCGACCGCCTGGTGCAGGCCGTCGGACCAGCGCCGGCCGGCGAGCGTGCGGCCGGTGAACTCATCGACGATGACCACCTCACCGTCACGGACGATGTAGTCGATGTCGCGCTTGTAGAGCGCATGCGCACGCAACCCGGCGGTGAGGTGGTGCATGAGGCGGATGTTGGCTGCGTCGTACAGGCTGCCACTGGACAGCAGGCCGTCGCCGGCCAGCAGTTCCTCGACCTTCTGGTGCCCCTCCTCGGTGAGGAAGACCTGCTTGAGCTTCTCGTCGACGCTGAAATCGCCGGGACCATCCTCCACCGCCTGGCGCTTCAGGGCCGGCACCAGCCGGTTGATCCGCACATACAGGTCGGTGCTGTCATCCGATGGGCCGGAGATGATCAGCGGCGTACGCGCCTCGTCGATGAGGATGGAATCCACCTCGTCGACGATCGCGTAGCTCAACTCGCGCTGCATCTGGTCTTCACGGCGGAAGGCCAGGTTGTCGCGCAGGTAATCGAAGCCGTACTCGTTGTTGGTGCCGTAGGTGATGTCCGCCGCATAGGCCGCACGCTTGTCGCCACGGTCCTGGTTGCTGTGGATCACGCCGACCGTCATCCCGAGGGCACGATAGACCGGACCCATCCACGCCGAATCGCGCTGGGCCAGGTATTCGTTCACCGTCACCAGGTGCACGCCCTTGCCCGGCAGGGCGTTGAGGTAGGCCGGCAGGGTCGCGACCAGGGTCTTGCCCTCGCCGGTACGCATCTCGGCAATCTTTCCCTGGTGGAGGGCAAGGCCGCCGATCAGCTGCACGTCAAAGTGGCGCAGCCCCAGCGAGCGCTTGGCTGCCTCGCGCACAGCAGCAAAGGCCTCCGGAACGAGATCGTCGAGCTTCGTGCCCTCATGCAGACGCTGGCGGAATTCGTCTGTCTTGGCGCGCAGCTGCTCGTCGGAAAGCGACTGCATGGCGCCCTCCAGGGCATTCGTGCGCGTAACGGTGCTGTTGTACTGCCGCAGCAGGCGCTGGTTGCGGCTGCCGACCAGGCGGGTAACGAGATTCGCGAACAAAGGCAGGTTCTCCCGGCTGCAATGCGCCCAGGCTGCCGGCTTGCCGCGTTGCAGGCCGCTCTGGGTTCAGCGGTTGGCAGGGCCGCGCGCGCCCGGCACCCCGGACATCAGGGGGCGCCTATTCTAAGGCCCTTCGGGGCTTTTCGGCACACGGGAATCATCACGGGCTGGCGCACCGCCAGCCGTGCAGGCCGGGGGGCTGGCTCAGGTGCTCTGGCGGATGAAGCGCTGCGGATCCACCGGACGGCCGCGATGCCAGACCTCGAAATGCAGGTTCGGTCCGGTGGCACGCCCGGTTGCCCCCATCAGCGCGATGGTGTCGCCCTGCTGCACCTGGTCGCCGACCCGGACCAGGTTGCGGGCATTGTGGGCATAGCGGGTCACATAACCATTGCCGTGGGTGACTTCCACCATGCTGCCGTAACCCTCGCGGGGGCCGGACCAGGTCACGATACCCGTGGCAACCGCGACGATCTCCGCACCCATCCGGGCGGCAAAATCCACGCCACGGTGATGACGTGCCTCCCCGGTGAACGGATCGGTACGCTGGCCGAAGGGGCTGGAAATGAAACCGGTCTTGACCGGCAGGCCGCGCGGCCTGATCTCCTCGCTCAGCTTGCGGTCGACGAGCAGTGAGGCCAGCAGCGAGAGCTGGCGCTCTTGCTGGGCGAGCCGCTGGTCGAGGTCATCGAGCTCGGCGCCGAGGCTGGTCACGCCAGCCGCCGCGACGGCCGGCTCATCCGGGCCGCCGACGCCGGGCGGGCTGGAAAAATCGAATTCGCCATCGTCGAGCCGGGCTTTTTCGGTGAGGCGGCTGCCGAGGGCATTGAGCCGGATGACCTGGGCGTTAAGGCTGGCAACACGGATGGCCAGTGCATTGAGGCGGTCCTGTGCGGCCTCGCGCACCTCGGCCACCGCCGCCTGCTGGCCGCTCACGTGCTCCTGTAACGCCAGGATGCCCGCGTCACCCGCGCCCAGGCTGCGCGCAAGGCCAAAACCCAGTCCGAAACACCCCGCGAGAACTGCTGCTACCGATGCCGCCATACCGGCCGCCAGCCGTGGAGTCAGCGTGACGTAACGCGTGCCGCGGGTGCTGCGGCAGAAAACGATGAGATTCATGCGCCGGATCCCCTTGTCGGCTGGGTCCTGCTTGTTGCTGTCATGGCCGGGGCCGCCACCGGCAATGCCGGCAGATGCATCTGCGCCCAGGCTGTCCCCGCCGCGGATGCGCATGCGCATCCGCAGACCCGGCAACCCCGCTATCATAGGATTCACTCCTGTAGACCGGTGGCTTTGCGTCCCCGCCTTTCAGCGGGTTTGCCCTTTGCGGAGGCGCGACTATGCCGGGCGATTTGATATAAGACAAGAAAACGGCTTCACAGCGCTGTTGCCGCGGACCGTGACGGATGTCGCGAAAATCACCCAAACCCCTGTCATCACTGCTTTTCCAGCCGGGCAGCCCCCTGCAGGCACTGGCCAGCCGGGCAGCCGCTGCGGTCAGTCTCGCCGACGGACTGCGCGCCGCCCTGCCTGCTGCACTCGGCGAGCACGTGCAGGGCGCAAGCCTGCGTGAGGACGGCACCCTGGTGGTTCTTGCGGCCAGCTCAGCCTGGGCGGCGCGGCTGCGCTTCGAGGCGCCGCTGCTGCTCGATTGCGCACGCCGGCTGGAGCCGGCGGCGCGCAGTATCGAAGTGAGGGTGGCGGGAGCAGCAGCGCCCCGGCGTCCGCCCGGCTAGACGGCGACGGCAGGCGCCAGGAAGGAAATGGGCGCGGCGCCCTGATCGTCGAACGTCACCAGTTCCCAGGCGTCCGCAGCAGCCAGCAGCGTGCGACAGAGCTGGTTGTTCAACGAGTGGCCCGACTTGAAGCCGGAGTATTCGCCGATCAGCGCGTGCCCCAGCAGGTAAATGTCACCGATGGCGTCGAGGATCTTGTGCTTGACGAACTCATCCTCGAACCGCAGGCCGTCCTCGTTGAGGATGCGGAAATCATCGAGCACGATGGCGTTGCCCATGCTGCCGCCCAGGGTCAGGTTGCGGGCACGCAGTGCCTCGATTTCGCGTGCGAAACCGAAGGTGCGGGCGCGGCTCACTTCCTTGAGGAAGGAGGTCGAGGAGAAGTCCACCGAAGCTTCCTGGGAGTGGCGCTTGAAAACCGCGTGGTCGAAATCGATGCGGAAATTCACGCGCATTCCTGCGTAGGGACGGAACTCGGCCCACTTGTCCCCTTCCTCGACGCGAACCGTCTTGCGGATGCGGATGAAGCGCTTGGGTGCTTCCTGCTCGGCAATGCCGGCAGACTGCAGCAGGAACACGAACGGCGCGGCACTGCCGTCCATGATCGGCACTTCCGGCGCGGTAAGGTCGACATAGGCATTGTCGATGCCCAGCCCCGCCATGGCCGCCAGCAGGTGCTCTACGGTGGCCACCTTGACCGGCCCGTTGACCAGCGTGGTCCCGAGCATCGTCTCGCCGACGTGCAGGGCGTTGGCAGCCACCTCGGCGGGCGGTTCGAGATCGACCCGGCGGAACACGATGCCCGTGTTCTCGATCGCAGGCCGCAGGGTCATATAGA
>CAZQGA010000242.1:0-4086 GCA_964592735.1 uncultured Chromatiaceae bacterium
CCACCGACTGGGCGTCGAGGTGGTTGGTGGGCTCGTCGAGCAGCAGCATGTCGGGTTTCGACAGCAGCAGCCGGCACAGCGCCACGCGACGGCGCTCGCCGCCGGAGAGGTTCTTCACCTGGGCAGACCATTCCGGCAGCCGCAGGGCATCGGCGGCAATCTCCAGGGTGCGGTCGACCTCCCAGCCGTTCTGCGCGTCGATCTGGTCCTGCAGTTTTGCCTGCTCATCGAGGAGTTTGTTCATGGCCTCGTCATCCATCGGCTCGGCGAACCTGTCGGCGATGGCGTTGAAGCGGTGGACGAGCCCGATGATGTCGGCGACGCCTTCCTCGACGATCTCGCGCACGCTGCGTTCAGGGTCGAGTTCCGGCTCCTGCGGCAGGAAGCCGATCCTGATGCCCGGCTGCGGGCGGGCTTCGCCCTCGAAGTCCTTGTCCACGCCCGCCATGATCCGCAGCAGCGTGGATTTGCCCGAGCCGTTGAGGCCGAGCACGCCGATCTTGGCGCCGGGGAAGAAGCTCAGGGAGATATCCTTGAGGATGAAGCGCTTGGGGGGCACGATCTTGCCCACCCGGTTCATGGTGAAGACGTACTGGCTCATGGCTGGTTTTTTCGGCTTGCGCAGGGAGCCGGCGATTATCCGGGACTGCGGCGGGCTTGGCCAGCTGCGGACCCGTGCCCGGTCGCAGCCCGCCGGAGGGCAGCGTACAATTGCGCCCCCATTCGAGCGGAGGCTGGCATGTTTACGAGGGACCTGAAGATCGCCGGATTCGACCCGGAGCTGGCCGCGGCGATTGCCGGCGAGGAGCGTCGCCAGGAAGAGCACATCGAGCTCATCGCCTCGGAAAACTATGCCAGTCCCCGGGTGCTCGAGGCCCAGGGGAGCGTGCTCACCAACAAGTACGCCGAAGGCTATCCCGGCAAGCGCTACTACGGCGGCTGCGGTTACGTGGACCAGGCCGAGGAACTCGCCATCAGCCGGGCGAAGAAGCTCTTCGGTGCCGGTTTTGCCAACGTGCAGCCGCACTCCGGCTCCCAGGCCAATGCTGCCGTCTACATGGCGCTGCTCAAGCCGGGCGATACGGTGCTTGGCATGAGCCTGGCTCACGGTGGGCACCTGACCCACGGTTCGCCGGTGAATTTCTCCGGGCGGCTCTACAACATCGTTTCCTACGGGCTCGATCCGGTCACCGGCGAGATCGACTACGCGGCGGTGGAGTCCCTGGCGCGGGAGCACCGCCCGAAGATGATCCTCGCCGGCTTCTCGGCGTATTCGCGCGTGGTGGACTGGCAGCGCTTCCGGCGCATCGCCGATGAGGTGGGTGCCTATTTCTTCGTGGACATGGCCCATGTGGCCGGTCTCGTCGCAGCAGGCGAGTACCCGAACCCGGTGCCGATTGCCGACGTCACCACGACCACCACGCACAAGACGCTGCGCGGACCTCGTGGTGGCCTGATCCTCGCCCACGACAACGAGGAGATCAACAAGAAGCTGAATTCGCTGGTGTTCCCCGGCATCCAGGGCGGTCCGCTGATGCACGTCATCGCCGCCAAGGCGGTTGCGCTGCTCGAGGCCATGCAGCCGGAGTTCCGCAGCTACCAGAAGCAGGTGAAGGCCAACGCGCAGCAGCTGGCCGCGGCCCTTGCCGGCCGTGGGTACCGGATCGTTTCCGGTGGCACCGACAACCACATGTTCCTGCTCGACCTCATCGACAAGGACATCACCGGCAAGGATGCCGATGCGACGCTCGGTCGCGCCAACATCACCGTGAACAAGAACGCGGTGCCAAATGACCCGCGCTCCCCGTTCGTTACCAGCGGCGTGCGGATCGGTACGCCCGCCATCACCACGCGCGGCTTCGGCGCGCCGGAAGTCGGTATCGTGGCGGGCTGGATCGCTGACCTGCTCGATGACATCGCTGACGAGCAGCGCATCGCCCGGGTGCGCGGTGAAGTGCTGGAGCTGTGCGCGAAGTTCCCCGTCTACCGCTGAGGCAGTCGTGAGCGGCCTGCTGCCGCGCCGACGTCTGCGCCGCGCCTGAGGCCCGGTCGTGCACTGCCCGTTCTGCGACCACGAGGAAACGAAGGTCATCGACTCGCGCCTGGCCGGTGAAGGCCGGCAGATCCGTCGTCGTCGTGAGTGCCAGAAATGCGGTGAACGCTTCACGACCTTCGAGACGGCCGAGCTGGTCATGCCGCGCCTGGTCAAGCGTGACGGTGCCCGTGAGCCGTTTGACGAGGCGAAGTTGCGCAACGGCATGGTGCGGGCGCTGGAGAAGCGCCCCGTGAGCATGGAGGCGGTGGAAGCAGCGGTGGCGCGGATCATCCACGGCCTGCAGACCATGGGGGAGCGCGAGATCGCCTCACGCCAGGTCGGGGAAATGGTGATGGAGGAGCTGCGTCAGATGGACGAAGTGGCCTATGTGCGTTTTGCTTCCGTCTATCGCAGCTTCCAGGATGTCACCGGTTTCCAGGAAGAAATCCGCCGCCTGCGGGAAATGGGCGAGGCCGAGACGCGCCGCAACCAGCTCTCGCTGCTGCCGGAGGGCAAATGAGCGCGACGGCGGCTGATTACGGCTTCATGGGCCAGGCCCTGCAGCTGGCGCGCCGCGGCCTGTACAGCGCGCATCCCAACCCGCGGGTGGGCTGTCTCATCGTCGCGGGTGACGCAGTCGTCGGTGAGGGCTGGCACCAGCGCACCGGTGGCCCGCATGCCGAGGCCGTCGCCCTCGCTGCGGCCGGCGCCCGCGCCCGTGGGGCCACCGCCTATGTGACGCTGGAGCCGTGCTGCCACCAGGGCCGCACGCCGCCCTGCACCGATGCACTCATTGGCGCCGGCATCACTCGCGTGGTCTACGCAACGGCCGACGCCAATCCACGGGTCGCGTCCCGGGGGGCGGCGCAGTTGCGGGCAGCAGGCATCGAAGTTGTCGCAGGCGTGCTCGCGGCCGAGGCCCGCGCCCTGAACCCTGGGTTTTTCTCCCGTATGGAGCACGGCCGCCCGTGGCTGCGGACGAAACTGGCGGTGAGCCTCGATGGCCGCATGGCGCTGGCAAGCGGCGAGAGCCGCTGGATCACAGGTGAACCGGCACGGCGGGATGCCCATGCGCTGCGCGCGCGCAGCTCGGCCATCCTCACCGGCGTGGGCACGGTGCTGGCGGATGACCCGGCGCTGACGGTGCGGCGCTCCGATCTTGGCGATGTGCTGGTGCCTGAGCGCATCGTCATCGATTCGATGCTGCGCATGCCGCCTGGTGCGCAGCTTCTGCGTGAGCCCGGACGTTGCCGCGTATTCTGCAGCCGTGCGGAACCGGCTCGCAGCCAGGCGCTCGCAGGCGCCGGAGCCCTGGTCGAAGTCTTCCCTGGTCCGGGCGACCATGTCGATCTTGCTGCCGTGATGAGGCGGCTGGGTGATCTGGAGATGAATGAAGTGCTGGTGGAAGCGGGCCCTGGGCTCAATGGCGCCCTGCTCGATGCCGGGCTCATCGACGAAGCCGTGGTGTATCTCGCGCCGCTGGTGCTCGGTACCGATGGCCTCGGCATGTTTGCCGGCCGGTCCCTGGGCAGCATGGCAGAGCGCCACAGTTTCGAGTTGGCCAGTGAGCGGCGCGTCGGCGCGGATCTGCGGCTTGTGTTCCTGAAGCGGAGACCCTGAATGTTTACCGGTATCGTGCAGGCTGTGGGGCGGGTGACGGCCGTGGAGCCGCAGGGCGGGGATGTGCGGATCTGCGTGGAGGTGGCCGGGCTTGCCGAGGCGCGCCTCACCCTCGGTGCCAGTATCGCGGTGAGTGGTGTGTGCCTGACCGTGACGGCGTGTTCTGGCAGCGTGGTGAGCTTCGATGTCTCACGCGAAAGCCTGTCGCTCACGACGCTGGGAAGGCTCGCGGCAGGCCATCGCGTCAATCTCGAACCCGCCCTGACGCTGGCCGAACCGCTTGGTGGACACCTCGTTTCCGGCCACGTGGACGGGGTCGGCGAGGTGATGGAAATCGCCCCGGATGCGCGCTCGATCCGCATGGTGTTTCGCGCGCCGGCCGGGCTGGCACGCTACGTGGCCCGCAAGGGCTCGCTCTGCGTGGATGGCGT